>CBDUWG010000355.1:0-2588 GCA_965370845.1 uncultured bacterium | reverse complement strand
GGTGCCGGGCAAGACCGTCAGGCCCTTGATGCAGAAGTTGGCCGTGCTGTCCAGGTCGTACAGATCAAGCCAGTCCGAGCCGCTGAGGTAATAGCTCTGGCCGGGCTCGGATGCCGACTCCACCGTCACTTTATACGATGCCCCCAACAGAACCGGAACGTCCGATGTCAGGTCGTAGGGCTGTCCGCCGGAGGAAAGTTGCAGGTAGATGTAAAAGTCGTCGCCCCCTGTCAGGGAAACAGGCGTCTCCAGGTCTATGGTGTGGAACCCGGTGTGTTGGATGAAATCTGATTTGGATGCAAGTTCATCCTGTAACTGGCCATCAGAAAAGCGATCGTAGATCTTAAAGGTGTAGTTGACGCTGTCGGCGGCGGTGAAGAAACTGACCGACTGGAGATTTTCGCCCTCTTCGGAGATGAAGGCATTGAAGGTTTCGCTGACATCCTCTTTGGTGTCACGCCAGCCGTGGTAGTCATGATAGTAAATGCGGTCGTAGGCCAGGGGCTCAACATTCCGGAAGGAGATGGCGCCCATCTCCGGCTGGCGGCAGCAGTGCTTGTCGTAGTAGGAGATCCAGAAATAGCCGTCCAGGCCCCAGTCCGCCCCCCAGCTGTTCTTGCACAGCCACGCTCCGGGTCCACCAGAAGCCTGGGTGACCTTGTCATCGTCCCAGCCGACGATGGCCACGGCGTGGTTGGGGTCCAGGGGGCTGCCGGGCGTCTGGTAGTGAACGTAACCGGTGTCGATGAACGCGTCGTTGTAGCACAAACAGGTGCCCATGACCCCCTCGGCCATGATCTTCTCTTTGATGGTGTCGATGTTGCTCAGGTCCGGGCCGATCACATACCACTCGATGTCCCGAGCATAGAAGTAGTGGTAATCGGGATTGTCCCGCTCCGGTGGTGAGTAGTGAGATTGTCCGTCGATGTCGCGGACGGCTCCCTCGCCGCGGGCAAGATAGGCCGAGGTCACCCGGTAATCGCCGCCCTCATGGACCACCAACCCACCGCCTGCGGGCGGGTCGAGATCGTCGTTGTTAAACTGGTTGAACCCGTTCCACCAGTCCAGGTGGTATTCGGCCAGATCGGGATCGCCATACTCCCCGGACATGGACCAGGCCCAGGTGATCATCAGGTTGCCCTCCATGGCGGCCATGGCCCCGTGGGTCCAGCAGGTGCCTCCAATCTGGCTCTTAACTGGAGTGACGTAGTTGACACCGCCCACATCGCGCAGGTCGAAGGAGCTGGGCGGGTCGGCCTGGCCGGCGCCCACCAAAAGCAGAGTGAGGGTAAGAGCTGTGAGCGAACAGGCTTTCACATTGCGGTGCATACATGTGCCTCCTCGTTAAATGGTTAAATAGGTCCAGAGAGAGAATATAATGAACTTTCCGCTATCTGACCAGCACCATCTTGATGGTCTTGCTGAAATCACCAGCCTTAAGCCGACAGAAGTACATGCCGCTGGACACCTCCCGGCCCCCGTCGTCGTGCCCATCCCAGGCGATCGTGTGGTCTCCGGCTCGTTGAGCCGCATCCGCCAGACTCCGTATCTTCTGTCCCAGGGTGTTGAAGACCTTCAGGGTCACATGACCATCCTGGGGGATGTGGTAGCGGATCTCGGTGCTGGCGTTGAAGGGGTTGGGGTAGTTCTGCATGAGAACAGAAGTCGAGGGTATAAGTTGGGTATTCTCAAGCTTCAGCTTAGTTACAAAGACATCATCTTTTCCGTTATGTGACTCATCAAAAGCTCCGCTTGTCAAGGGAAAGTCGGGCGAAAAGGAATACCCGGTTACATAGACATCGCCGGAATCGTCCACGGCGATGCCGAGGCCCTTTTCGTAGCTGCTTCCTCCCAGGAAGGAGGCATAAGTTAGGGCCGTCCCGGAGGGGTTGAGCTTGGCCACGAAGGCGTCCCAGCGGCCGTTGAATGTGGTGTCGAAAGCCCCGGAAGTGGTGGGGAAATGCTCGGACTCGGTCCACCCAGTCACGTAGGCATGGCCGGATCTATCCAGAGTGATGTCATGGCCCTCGTCGTGACCGTTTCCTCCCAAGAGCGTGGCATAGTCGAGAGCACTCCCTGCTTGGTTGAGTCGGGCCACGAAGACATCACCGTAGCCGTTGTGAGTGGCATCGAAAGCTCCTGTTGTGGCTGGAAAATCGTTTGACGCCGTATGTCCGATCACATGGGCATTGCCAGAGCCGTCCAGGGCGATGCCATAGCCAACGTCGTTATCTGTTCCCCCCAGAAGGGTACCATAGTCAAGGGCGCTTCCCGTGTGGTTGAGTTTGACCACAAAGGCATCGTAGTAACCGCCGTTATAGGTGGTGCTGAAAGCGCCAGCGGTTGTGGGAAAGTCCTTTGACTCGGTAAATCCGGTCAGGAAGGTGTTTCCGGAATCGTCCACGGCGATGCCCCAGCCAAAGTCGTCATCGTTCCCGCCCAGGAATGTAGCGTAAAGGAGGGCACTTCCCGAGGAATTGAGCTTGGCCACAAAAACATCTGCGGAATCGTTATAGGTGGCATCAAAAGCGCCGGGGGTGATGGGAAAGTCGGCGGAATGGGTCTGGCCGGTCAAATAGGCATTGCCG
>CBDUWG010000354.1:0-2590 GCA_965370845.1 uncultured bacterium | reverse complement strand
TCCCCCTCCTGATGCTCCTTTTCGTCGCATCCCCTGCCCTCCCTTCAAAAAGATTTATTTCAAATTGCAAATTGAAAATATCAAATTGAAAATTTCCCAACTCCACCCCAAAAGCAGATTCTTCGCGGCGCTCAGAATGACAATTATATTATGTCGAAACAAAAAAAACGCGGAAACCGCGCCCCTACAAAATCTCGCTATCTCTCGTATTTAACGATCCTCGAGTCTCGAATCTCAAGTCTCTAGTCTCGAACCCCGGTTTTACTCCACTGTCACGCTTTTTGCCAGATTCCGCGGCTGATCGATGGCACAGCCCCTCAAAACGGCGATGTGGTAGGCCAACAATTGCAACGGTATCACCGTCAGCAACGGGCTGAGGAACTCCATGATCTGGGGGATATAGATGATGTGATCGGCCTTCTCCCTGATCTGCTCATCACCCTGGGTGGCGATGACGATGACCTTGCCCCGGCGGGCGCGGACCTCCTCGATGTTGTTGAGCACCTTCCCGTAGACGCTGTCCCGGGTGGCGATAAACACCACGGGCATGTTCTCGTCGATGAGGGCGATGGGACCATGCTTCATCTCGGCGGCGGGATACCCCTCGGCGTGGACGTAGGAGATCTCCTTGAGCTTCAGAGCCCCCTCCAGGGCTACGGGGAAGTTGTACCCCCGGCCGAGATAGAGGAAGTTGTTGGACTTGGCATACTGGGCGGCGATCTCTTTGATCTGATCCTCGTTCTTGAGAATCAGGCCCACCTGCTCGGGAACCTTCAGGATAGCCTTGACCATCTCTCTCCCCTCGGCCACGGAGAGCGTCCGCATGCGGCCCAGCAGCAGGGTGATCATGGCCAGGACCATGGTCTGCGATGTGAAGGCCTTGGTGGAGGCCACCCCGATCTCCGGACCGGCATGGATGTAAACCCCGGCATCCGTCTCCCGGGCGATGCTGCTGCCCACCACGTTACAGATGCCCAAAGCAATGGCACCCCTTCGTTTAGCCTCTCTCATGGCCGCCAGGGTGTCCGCCGTCTCTCCGGACTGGCTGATGACCAGCACCACTGTGCGGTCGTCCACCACCGGGCTGCGGTAGCGAAACTCAGAGGCGTACTCCACCTCCACCGGCACCCGGGCGAACTCCTCCAGCAGATACTCACCGATGAGGGCCGAGTGCCACGAGGTGCCGCAGGCGGTGATGACGATGCGCTCGGCGTTGCGCAATTTGTGCTCGTAATTGGTCAGGCCGTCCAGCCGGGCCGTGCCGTTTTCGTAGTCCAGGCGTCCCCTGAGGGTGTTGCGCAGGGTGAGGGGCTGCTCGAAGATCTCCTTGAGCATGAAGTGAGAAAAACCGTCCTTCTCGATGATACCCAGATCCCCGGTGATCTCCTCAATCTCCGGGGTCACCGCCACCTTGTCGATGGTCTGCACCTTGATGTCATCTGCCATCACCGAGGCCACCTCTCCGTCCTCAAGATATACCACCTGGGTGGTGTGCCGGCGGATGGCGGCCACATCGGAGCCCACAAAATGTTCCCCTATCCCCTTGCCGATGACCAGGGGGCTGCCGTTGCGGGCCACCACGATCTGATCGGGATGGTGTTTGCTGACGACGGCCAGGCCGTAAGTGCCCTCCACCTGAACCAGAGCCATGCGCACGGCCTCCAAAAGGTCGCCCTTGTAGTTGCTCTCGATGAGGTGGGCCAGGACCTCAGTGTCCGTCTGGGTGGTAAGGGTGTGCCCCTGGCGCTTTAAAAACTCCCTCAGGGCCGCGTAGTTCTCCACGATGCCGTTGTGCACCACGGCGATCTCGCCCTTGCAGTCCAGATGAGGATGGGCATTTTCCAGGTTCGGCTCGCCATGAGTGGCCCAGCGGGTGTGGGCAATGCCCATGTGTCCTGGAAAGTCCTTGCCCTTGATGGTCTCCTCCAGAACAGCCACCTTGCCCACCACCTTCTCGCAGATGATCCCCTGCGGCCCAAGGATGGCCAGACCCGCCGAGTCGTACCCCCTGTATTCCAGGCGGTGTAAGCCCTCAATGAGCAAGGGCACTGCCTCTCTGTTGCCCACATATCCAACGATCCCGCACATAACTGACTCCCTGAATTAGCTCCGGCCTGAGCCAGAAGCTCTCGGCGTTAAAACGGCCTTCACCCGGCCGATCACATCCCGGGAGAGACTCACAGCCTCCCTTTTGGAGGGTGCCTCGGTGTAGATACGCACGATGGGCTCGGTGTTGGATCTGCGCACATGCACCCACGAAGTGGGCAGGTCCACCCGGATGCCATCGGCGCGATTGATCTTCTGGTCGCTAAACTTGGCGACGAGCTTTCTCTCCACCACCCCCATCTTTTCCCGGGGAACACGCATTTTCCGCTTGATCATCACATACCGAGGCAATGCGTCGGCCATCTGGCGAACAGTTCCCCCGCAGTCCAACAAGTGCTGCAAAATCAGTGCCATTCCCACCGGCGCATCCCGGCCAAAATGAAGTTGGGGCAGAATTACCCCGCCGGTCCCCTCCCCCCCGATTCTCGCCCTGGTCCTCTTAATCCGCCGGGCGACGGGGCTCTCCCCCACCGGGGTGCGCACT
>CBDUWG010000353.1:0-2603 GCA_965370845.1 uncultured bacterium | reverse complement strand
TGGGGAGAATAGATCAGAGTTCGTGTTCGTTAAAAAGATAGGACTCGAGGGTTCAAGGGAAAAGCCTCCCATCTCCCGAGAGAACCTTCCAAAATTAAAAAAGGGGCGAACGCCGTTCGCCCCTCCTCTGTTTCTCTCAAATCTCTATCTCACCAGCACCATCTTGATGGTCTTCTCAAAATCACCCGCCCGCAGCCGGCAGAAATACAACCCGCTGGCCACCTCATGTCCTCTGGTATCTCGACCTTTCCAGAGGGCTCCATACTCACCGGCTTTCTGATGAACATCCAGCAGAGTCCGCACCTCCTGACCCAGGGTGTTGAAGATCTTCAAGCTGACATGACCATCCTCACCGATCTGATAGCGGATCCCGGTGCCGGCGTTGAAGGGGTTAGGGTGGTTCTGGTGGAGGGCATAGTTCCTGGGTACGGATGAACCAGCGGTGGCAAAGACCATGTAGGACCAGGTTGTGCTGCCATCAAAATCCACCTGCTTCAACTTGTAATAGTAAAATATTCCCGGAGAAACCTGGCCATCCACCCAGCGGTAGACATTGATTGTCTCCGTGGAGCCCTGGCCGGGCAATTGTCCGATCCTGACAAACTGACCGTCTTCTCCTTCAGCACGGTAGATCTCCCACCGGTGACAGTTGATCTCCGCGGCCGTCACCCAGTCAAGAACAATGCCATCCTGACCGGCGGTGACCCTAAAGCCGGCCAGTACAACGGGGACATTCTCGCACAGGGCCCGGTAGGCGTTCAGCCTGCCACCCCCCAGCCAGCCCTCGTAGCCCGGATTGAGGCCGTCGATATCATCTGATGTCATCCGCATCCTGGCCTCGAACTGGTCGCTGTTCATCTCCGGCTCCAGCGATTTGATCAGGGCGGCCGCTCCGGCCACCAGAGGGCAGGCCATGCTGGTACCGGAGCGCATGTGGTAGGTGTCGTTCCAGAAGGTGCTGTAGATGCCCACACCCGGGGCAGAGACATCCACCCAGCTTCCGTAGAAGCTCCAGTCTGGGACCTGATCGTTTATGTCCGTGGCGGCCACGGCGGTGACGTGGTTGTACCAGGCCGGGTAATACAGCGGACAGGTGTCCGGGGGTGCCGTTCCCGGATCATTCCCGGCAGCGGCCACTATGATCGCCCCCCTGGCAAAAGCGCTATCGATGATCTCCTGCTCCCACTGGGCGGGGGAACCACCGGCACGTCCCCAGCTGATGCTGATCACATCGGCGCCATTGTCGGCGGCGTACTGGATCCCCTCATAGCCGTGGCGAACAAAATCCTCCCCGTCGCGGGAGACTTTCACCGCCACAATGGAGCAGTTCCAGGCCATGCCGGCAATGCCCAGCTCATTGTCCGTCACTGCTGCGGCGGTCCCGGCACAGTGAGTACCGTGAGAGCCGAAAGATCCCGGGCTCTCCATGGGATTGTTGTCCGGATAACCGCCTCCTCCCCCGAAATCCCAGCCGTAGAAATCGTCGACGTACCCGTTGCCCTCGTCGTCGACACCGTTTACGTCAACACCGCTGATACGTCCATCTCCGTTCAGATCCTCTCCCGGGTTGACCCAGATGTTGCCGAATAGATCGGGATGGTCCCAGTCCACTCCGGTGTCCACGACGCCGATGACCACCAGGCTGTCCCCATGAGTGATGTCCCACGCCTGGGGACCATGGACCTGATCCAGATACCACTGCGTCCCATCCATATAAAAGAAGTCATTGGGAGCCTCACAGGGCCGGTGGATATATCGCGGCTCGGCATACAAAAGATGATCGTCTCCGGCGAAATCATCGGCCACGACCCTGGTGTCATACCGGGGATCGAACTCAAACTGATAGATCAGGCCCAGCTGCGAGCTCTTGTGCGGAAAAAGCTGGCCGATGCTGTTGACACCGTAGCGCTTCATCCGTTGATCCAGCGATGGTATGCCCACTGAAACCAGACCATCTTGCTCTTTCACCTTGCCCACTGCAGCGCAGAATTTGACGATGATCCGGCCTGGCTCATACCGAATATCCTGGGCCGCAGACAGAGTTGCGAAGACCAACAATAATACCGGAATGATAAACGTATAGATTTTCAGCCTCGATTTCATCTTTCAGCCCCCCCATTTCGATCTCACCAGGTTAGACAAAAGATCAATGGCGATCCTTTGATCCACGCTCATCCTATTAAAATATGAATCTGCTTATCTCTGTCAAGAATTTTATTCCGTATTTAAATGCGAAGGAGGGGGAGGGCTCCCTCGTTTAGCGGCACCGTTGGTGCCGCAATTGCAAATTGCAAAATGTAAATATCAAATATTAAATTGAGTTAACATAAAACTCATCGATAAACAGTCGGCCCATTTGATTAATCTGGCACTTCATTTTTCAATTTAAATTTTGCACTTTGCAATTTGAAATGAATCTTTTAAAGGGGGAGGTGTCCCCCTCGTCCTCCCAACCTGTTGCTCCCTTGGGTCGCAACCCACCACCCTGGCCAGCGTGCCCCTGCGGGGCACCGGCTGGCTATGCCCCGGGACTGACCCGGGCCATACTGTCCTCACTGTTCGTTCGGCCGGCCGCCAGCCTCGCTGTCCTCCGCTACCCCCTC
>CBDUWG010000352.1:0-2621 GCA_965370845.1 uncultured bacterium | reverse complement strand
TGCATTTCTTTTTCCTGCTTACTGCCTACTGGAAGGGTGCAGGGAGCGGCCTGCCAACTGCCACTGTTTGAAATCAGAGACAACGGGGTTCGGGATCCCACACAACTTCCTTCCTTTCCCCCCAAAAAAAACGGATGCCACGGCATTGGTTCACAATACCATGGCATCCACCATTAGTGCTCAACATCCACTCGCATCCATCAATGAAACAAACTCGTTCTGCTATCTCATGCTGACAACTGGCTAGAAGCGTCCCCGACCCCCTCCACCTCCACGGCTTTCAGGGCGAGGGCGAGCTTCATTGACGTTCAGCGTTTGTTCCTTCAACTGGGTGCCGTTCAGACCGTCGATGGCAGCCTGGCCTTCAGCCTTTGCTGGCATCTCCACAAATCCGAATCCTCTTGATACACCGCTGAACTTGTCCTTAATCACATTGGCGGATTCGACCTTCCCGAAGGCTTCAAAAGCCTGCTGGAGATCTTCTTCGGTGATCTCAGGCGAAAGATTTCCGACGTAGATGTTCATTCTGATCTTCTCCATTCTTGACACAAGGTTCTCATCCGTGACCATATCTTGGCCGCGTGGTGTGTTCCGGTATCCTTAAAACCGCATCCCTGTTTTCTTCCGTCAGGGATCAGCGGGGTGCCTGTCGCGCAAACACTAAGTGCCAGATGTTACTTCTCTTGCCACGATCGAAAGACAAAATAACCCACACTAAAAAGCGCGGGCTTTATTCAACCAATCGTTTTTTTAGGCTCTCTGTCTGGCGGTACAATGTGCGGCAGATGACCGCTTGTTCCATTAATATAGCATTCTTTTTCATTCTGTCAAGACAAATCTCAGATTCTCAAATCCTTATCTTTACCATTCTTCTGTTTTCTGCAACAATCCAAATGCAAAAGCGTTTACTGTACTACCACTTTCTCCTTGACACCACCCCAAATTTATGCTAAAATGAAAAGAACGGCAACGTAAACTTGCACCCCCTCGAAAGGACGACCATCATGCAGCGATTCACTTTGTTGTTTTCCACCCTTCTCGTCATCCTGCTTTTATCCGCTTCCCTGGCCTTGGCCCTGGATAACGCCGACCTGGCCGAGATCCAGAAGGCCATCGACGAAAAGAGCGCCCGCTGGGAGGCGGGTGATAATCCCATCTTCCGGTTGAGTCCTGAGCAACAGAGCCGCCTTTGCGGAGCCATTCCACTAACGCCGGAGGAGCTCCAGGATCATAGCACGGTCTTTCCGGGTCCCAAGCCGGAGCTTCCCGACAGCCTGGATTGGCGCGACACCGACGGCGCCAACTGGATAACCCCCATCCGCGACCAGGGCGGCTGCGGAAGCTGCGTGGCCTTCGGAACCATGGCCGCTTTCGAGGGAATGATCAACATAACACGCAACACCCCCGACTCGGACCTGGACCTCTCCGAGCAGCACATTTTCTCCTGCGGGGGTGGAACCTGTAACGGTGGCTGGTCGTCCATTACCGCGGCCGAGTACCTTCAGCTGTACGGCGCTCCCATGGAGTCGTGCCTTCCCTACGTGGCCCGCGATGACAACTGCGACCAGACCTGCTCCAACTGGCAGCAACAGGTCAGGAAGGTCTCCGCATGGGGGTCTGTTTCAGACAAACCCACCAAGGCGACCGTGGAGCAGATGAAAACCTATCTCATGGATGGGCCTCTGGTGGGCGGTTTCACCGTCTGGGACGATTTCTTCAGCTATACCGGAGGGGTGTACCAGCAAGTATGGGGAGAGGTGGCCGGCGGACACTGCATCAGCATCGTCGGCTGGAATGACGCCGACAGCTGCTGGATCGTCAAGAATAGCTGGGGCCCCGGTTGGGGCGAAGATGGCTACTTTCGCATCCGAATGGCTCACAACGAGGTGGGCATCGAGGGTTTTGCCATGTGGCTTATCCCGGAGTCGCCGCAGGCATATGTGCAGATGGAAGATTACCAGTTTCTGGATGAGGTTTCCGGAAATGGCGATGGGGTTCCCGATCCCGGAGAGAGCCTCGAGTTCACGGTAACGCTGAGCAACCCGCAGACGTGGGCCACCCTGACGGACGTACAGGGCTGGTTGGTGTCCATGGACCCGCGGGTCAATCTGACCAGCGTCATGTCCGCCTTCCCGGATCTTCCCGATGGGGCCACCTGCAACAACGATGCAACTCCCTTCGCCCTCACGCTGGCGGATTATATCGACATCACAGACATTCCCTTTACCCTCTACGTCACGGGAACCTGCGATGGCTCATTACCCTATTCCAGTGACCTGATGGTACAAATACCCATCACCGTGGCCCAGACCGGATGGCCCTCCCAGACCCTTTCCAGTGTGCGCTGCTCGCCCCTGATGCCCTGGATGGGCGGTGCCTCCCCGCGCCGGTGCGTGGCTGTCGAGGACAACGGCACCCTGCACATGTGGGACAAGAACGGGCAGGATGTGGCCGGATTCCCCATCAGCGCACCCGGCGGACAGATCTGGGGTTCGGTGGCCATGGGCGACCTGGACGGGGACGGAAAGGATGAGATCCTCTTCGGGTCCAAGAACGACACCCTGTATGCGTTTCATCATGACGGAACTGTTCTGTTCAAGCGGGACATGGGGGCGGATATT
>CBDUWG010000351.1:0-2635 GCA_965370845.1 uncultured bacterium | reverse complement strand
AACCCCGCCCCGGTCCCCCGGGGTGAATTTTGGATCTCCTGGAGCGACTGCCCGGACACGGCTGTCTTAACCCGAAAAAAGGATATCTCGCAGATGGTCGGAGCCGTCAGGTCCAGGATGGCGCTGACCCCCTGGTCGGTCCCGGTCACCGCTGCCGGATGGATGATAATGGTCCGCTCGCCGGATATCTCCACGGTGGCCCCGTCGGGAAAGCCGGCCCCCGAGAGCTGAACCCCGTCCTCGTCAGGCTGGTTCCAGGTCCAGCTAGTGGGAATCTCGACGGAGATCTCCGTCAGGGTGTTCTCCGCATCGCTGGTGATGGTGATCGTCTCGGTGAGCCCGGTGTCCGTGGCCTCCACCGCGGTCGGGGAGATGGTGGCGAACCCGATGCCCTCGGTCACCGGCTGGCCCTCGAAGATGTCCTCCTGATAGCCGGTCAACATCTGATAGGACGTGCTGTACACGGAGCCCACGCCGATGGCGGTGATGGTATCGCCCTGGGTGAACTCGCTGACATCGATCCCGGTGGTCTCCCACACACGGATGGTGTACTGACCGCTGCCATCATCGATATTGATATTGTAGCCACCGCCTGCAAAATAGGGATCCTCGGCCATCACGCCGGTCACCTGGATCCAGGTGCCGTCCCATTCCTCCGATTGCGCCCCGCCTGTGGACAGGATGACGGGGTCGGGCAGGGCCTGGGCGGTGTCCAGCAGGGTGACGGTCGCATCGGTGATCTCGGTGACGGCGGCAATCGCTCCCGAGGCCAGGTAATCCTCGATCACGCCGGTGATCTCCACCAGATTTCCTCTGGAAATGGCCGGTATGATGTCAAAGTCAAAAAAGTTGATGCCCCGGCCGGATTCGTCCTGCACGTAAGCCCGGGTATACTGGTCATCCAGGAAGCCGGCCCCAATGGTCACCACGGCGCGGATGGTGACGGTCTGGCCCTCGTACTGGCTCGGGTCCGCCTGAATATCAGCTATGGAGGTGACCTCCGGCCCCACGGCCCCAACCACTACCTGGGGCGGGCTGTCGATCTCCGCCGGCGCCCCACCCTCCACGGAGGTCTTGACCAGGAAGGTGGATGTGGTCATCGATCCCGGCGAGGTAAGGCCGGCGATGATCACCTGTCCCGGAGTGCGGTCGTTCACAGCAGCGCTGGTGACGGTGATTGTATCACCGACAACTCCCACCGTCGCCCCGGAAAATCCCTCCTCAGCCAGGCTCACATCCGCGGCGCTCTGGGACCAGCTCCATCCCTGAGGCACCACGACGATCACGGTGACCAATGGCGTCTGCAGCGCCGGCTCGCCCGTGACGGTGAGAGTCTCCACCACCGCCTGGGACAGATCGACGCTGTCCGGGCAGATTGTGGCCGTTCCGGAACCGTCGCCGGGCATTCCACCGCGGACGGTGTATGAGTGAGTAGAAACTGGGGCATTCTGCGGATCGAAGGACTCCAGGTCCTCATTGTCGATCGCCTGGATATAGTAGTCAACCGTCGTCCCTTCAGCCTGGGCACCGATCCGGCCCGTGTACACGTCATCAGCGGCCGTTTCGTCGGGAGCCACGCCGTCGTCCGTCATGGAGGTGAAATCCCAGCTTGTCTCTCCATCTGTAGAGTAAAATAGAATCACCGAGCTGATGGTGCCGTCGTCGGTCACCTGTGATGTGACCGTCACCGACTCGGTGAACAGGGGGCTGTCGGGATCATGAGCCGTGTTTGTTATGGTCGGTGGCCCGGTGATCTCCAAGATGATATCGTCGGCATCCCGGGGGATGAGCTCATACTCTTCATAACTGTAATCGGCCAGCCCAACGATGGCATCGATATGTTCCCCAACGGCTGGCTCGTAGTGAAAGAGATCATCATCGATCTGACACTCTCCGGATCCATCGTCCACATACCACTGGCCATGGCTATCGAGCCCCTGGGTAACCACAACATCGCGCACCCTCACCAGCATGCCCTCGTAGGCCTCCGAGTGGGCGTTGCAGCCCCCGGCCAGATCGCCAGTGGAAATATCCTCTGCGGCGGGCAGATCATTGGCAGAGGAATGTATCTCAAAACTGCTGACGCTCTTCATCTCCGTCAACCCGTAGTACTCATCCGGGGTGGCGGTTATGGTCAGGCTGTCTCCCCGAGAGGGTTTGATCGTACTGTCAAAGATGAAAACTCCACCCCACAACCCATTGTCGGAATCCTCTAACCAGAAATTCTGATATTGACCGGTCATAACAGCGGTGACGATGCCCGAGATGGTCACCTGCTGGCCGTCCAGGGGTGAGGGATAGCAGTCGTCCCCGCTTCCCTGGTTCGTTTCATTATATTGCACATCGTAAATGGTGGTCGCCGTACCCACCCATGGCAGTCCCAGAACCAGGACCGCCACGAAAAAGGCCCTCCAGCCACACTTCATCCAAAACCTCCTCGCGTTCTATATCAAAGGGCTATTTGAGATAAATCATCTTCTTGACGGCCGAGAACTCCCCCGCCTGCAGGCGATAGAAGTAGATGCCGCTGGCCAGGGAGATGCCCGCATCGCCAGTGCCATCCCAGCGCACGGAAAACTCGCCTGGCTGATGAATTCCATCGGCCAGACTGGCCACTCTCTGACCCAGCAGATTG
>CBDUWG010000350.1:0-2657 GCA_965370845.1 uncultured bacterium | reverse complement strand
AAACAGATCTTCGCCGCTTTCATCTTCAACTTCCGGCGATGATGGGCTGAATTGGACCCGAACGACGATGCGGCGGTGAATCCGGACCGTCCTGGTCACCGGATTAAACTGCACCGGATAAAGAACCAGCGGACTGACCCGTTGATGTCTCAACAAGGCCACCTGCTGGGCAACACAAATCTCTGCCGGGAAAAAGGCGTCTGCTTGGTACACCTTCCTGTCAGGCTGATAGACGGTCTCGTAAAATGAAGCATCCTCACCCTCCCCGCGGAAGGCTCGAGGGCCCGGAGCCAGGAAAACGTCCTGCAGCTCGTCGAACTCATCCTCCAGAATGGAGAAGGACACCGCTGCTTGCGGTGGAAGCCCGATATTCACGGCCTGCATGGGCAGCATGGGAATACCTTCCCGGACGGACATGTCGCAGCCCGGCAGGCTAAGTAGCTGAAAAATATCCTCTCTGCCTTCTCCGGGCAAATTCACCACCGAGGCCTCTGCGGCCAGGAACTCAAAAACCAGGCCATCTCGGCCCGAGCTCATCAGGCGAACCGGGCTCAGCTCCTCGCCGCTTAGAGGCATCGCTGCCAGCAAAACCACAACTGTCGCTAAAAACGCCAGATCCCTCAAATTCTCAGCCTTCGCGTTCACAATAAAAAAACCGAGCGACAGGGACATCCACACCCCCTTTGCCAACCCGGCATGTTGACCGATCAAAAAAGAAGAATGGATTGCTCGCTAAAGGGTTTTCGGCCCTTCTTAATCATAAAAATCTTCTGCGCTGCCTCAGCATAGCCACCGGGCACCGATGAAAATTCTGGCCGCAGCGTTGCCCGTTCTCTTCAGTCGAACCCACTGGCATCAAGGAAGAACTCTTTAGCGAACCGCTCTCGTTGAATCAACCTCCTTCAATAGAGAAAAACAACCGTAAGAACTGGTGTTTGTCAAAATAGGCATTCCCGGCTGTTTTGTCAAGGTTTTTTAAGCTTATGATTCGGCAATTCATCTGCTTAAAAGATTCACGAGAGCTTCTGGGAGGTTTACGACTGGCTTTTTTTCTTATTTCGTGGTTTGGTTTTCTGGTCACTCTTTGATGTCTTCGGTTTTGCGTCCGTCCCCTTGGCCCGCGGCTCGACTTTCTGTTCGGCCTCCTTTTCCTCCTTCTCCTCTTCTTCCACCACCTTCATCTCATCCACGTAGTTTATTCGCAATTCGAACAAAACTTGCTCAATAAGTTTCTTCTCTCTCTCGTTGAGATTACCCCTGGTTTTTTGTTCAAGCATGGACACGATGTCGATGGAGTGTTTGGCCTGGACCATGTTTTTCTCCACCTTATTGGTCAAAGGGTTCACGATCTTGCCCATCTGCTGCATGGCGGTTGCCTGAAATGTAAAAAGCAGCTGCGTAAAGTACGCCTCGTTGATCTCCTCCTGTGAATATTTCTCAGCCATCATATCCCTCCTTGCTATATCCTCTACCTCCAGCCAGCACAGTCCTCTTAAGATTCACTCGGGCAAGGGATCCGCTTGTTCCGCACCGAAATAGCGGAGTAGTTTGCCCAACAGCAGCAGCCCCCGAATCAAATCCTGCCTGATGCCGCCCAAGGAGATGGGAAAAGAGGACACCGGCGCGTTTTGGTGCTGCGGATAGAGATAGCGCAGAAGCTGCCGAAAAGCGTTCCTGAGCATTTGCACACAGCTTGCCTCGGGGAAGCGCCTCTTTCTCCAGTACAAGTACAGAAAATCCCCTGCGAGACAGCTCATATCCGACAGCGCTGCCCACAGGACCGGCTCCGGTGACGATGACATCATAGCTCATGGTTTCTCTCTTCCGCGGGCAGAACCCGTCCCCTCATGATCCATGTCTAAAACCGGGTTCAGCCCCTTTGCCGACGAGTGGCTTCTATCTCAAAAACGTATTGATCCACGACCACCTGAGCCAGCTCCAGAGCATCGATGCCCCCATCCTCCAGACCCCAGAGTTTGGATTCGGGATCGCCTCCCTGGATGTTCACTCCCGTGTAAATCACGCCTGAGGAAGTGGTTAACACACTAGTGGAAACAGTGATCTGGGTCGATTCACAAAAAAGCTCTTCATCCCACCGCTGAACCAAATCCCCCTTGAGACGATGATCCAACTTGTCCTTCAGCACACAGAGAAGCAGGCGTTGCTGGAGACGGAGCTTCTCCGGATCATCGTGCAGGTGCTCCACCACCAGATGGAGCATCCTACTTTTCCGAAAGATCTGGCAAGCTGAGGGAAAGATCACGATCCCAGATTTAGGATCAAAGGACCCCACGAAGGCCACGATACTTTCGCCATCCAGAGCAAAGCTCTCTCGAGCCCAACCACTGGCAAGCTGGCGACCGTCGAACTCCAACTGTTCAGGTACCAAGTGCTTTTTTAATCTCATAAAACACCCTCGGAAATTTGTTCTCTTTTGGAAACAGCCAGGCAGAAGGTTGTTCATCCCACATCAGCCAGCTCCATTTTTCCCCGGTACCGCTTCTGCAAGGTACATCTCACCCGGGCTTGCTCAAAACCACTCAGCTGGGGGTCTTTTTCCACCATATCGAAAGCCTCCTGCCGGGCCACTCTGAGAAGATCGGCGTCCCCGATAAGATCGGCCACCTTCAGCTCCGGGAGACCGTGTTGTCTGGTTC
>CBDUWG010000349.1:0-2660 GCA_965370845.1 uncultured bacterium | reverse complement strand
GAAATCATCTATCCACTCTCCTTTCCGACCGCTCAGCGGTCGTACCAGTAAAAAATGACGTTTGTTTATGAACTCAACGAGTTTTGATGGCTTGCCTGAGCCTCACCCCCTCTAAGACAATAAAAAAAGGAGACACACTCCTCTTCTTAACTATTTTATCAGATTACGCGGTTTTTGTCAAGTAGTATATTTTTATAAGATATATTGTGAAAAGCGTCTTGGGTCTGTTGTCGGCGTCGAAGCTCGTTAAAGATACCGGGAACCGGGGTTCGGGGGTTGAGAAAAGACAAAATAGCATTCCTGGGTTTTCACAAATCTCGAGTCTTGGCCTTTGCATTGTATTTGCATGTAACCAGCATCCAGGATCAAGGATCCAGGATCGGTTCTTCCTTTCCCGAGCCTCGGCAAAATAGAAAAAGGCCCTCCCAAAATCTCAGGAGGGCCTTCTCTTTTCGCCATACTAACCGCTTATTTGCTCGGCGGGGTTGGTGAATAGTTGGTCAATCCGGCGTCGAACTCGCCGACCACATTGGAGAATTCCGACTCCTTGGCGCCGGAAACTGCGGTCACCGTATAGAAGTAATGGGTCAAGGTATCCCCCACCACTCCCGTATCATCCACGAAGAAGATGTCTGCGGTGGAGGTAAATGGATCAGAGCCGGGCCCGAAAAAGCCCAGCGTGTTCCGGTAGATGTGGTAAAGATCCACCTCTATGGAACTGCCATTTGTGTCCACAACCACCTGCGACCACTGCAACAATAGCTCCGTCTCATCCAGTGTAACCGTCAGATCGTCGACGGCCTCCGGTGGGGTCTCATCAATGCACTCAAAAGAGGCCAGCTGGATGTCGTCGATGTTCCATCCGCAGAACCTCCAAGCCATATCGGTCGAGCCCATGGTCCAGCGCAGATAGACGGTTGGCTGGTTATCGGCCACGGCCGAGATGTCCAGGTTCACCTGCACCCAGGAATCATCTGTGATCGTACCGCTGTTCTCCCAAACCGTTGTCCAATTCGTTCCGTTGTTGCTGACCCGCACGTAGGCGTGATCATAGGCCGCCTGCTCGACGCCCAACCAGCGCCAGAAGATCAGGTGTACATCGGATTTGCCGGTGCAATCGAAGGCCCCGCTGGTGAGGTGGGTCTCGGAGAGGTAGTTGGGATAGTCGCCGCTGAGGTTGTACCCGTAAACGTTGTTGCCGGTGTGGCCGCTGGTGGGATCCGGGCCGCCGTACTCGCCGCCGCCGCCGGTGGGCAGACCAAATGCCCACTGTTCCTCAGTGGTCCAGCCGGGATCGGTCTGCAGGCTATCCTCTATAAAGGGCACAAATTCACCCACATCCGCGGCGTAAAGGCTGGCCGGAGCAGTGGGCGGATCATATACGATGCCGCTCTCATCGCCCTGGGCGCTGAAATAATACTCCGGTGTGTCGGCACAACCGGCAGCGGGCAGGGTGGCGCGATAGAGCTCACCGCCCAGCGGAACCAGCGGCGAAGTCTGGAATGTCCCTCCGTCGTACCGGTAGTAGAGCGTGCCCGAGTCGGCAATGTAGTTCTCCTCCCCCTCCCTGATCTGTACGGTGATGTCGGTGGCCTGTCCCGGAGGCAGATAATCAGGCAGACCATACGGGTAGAGGATCTTCAAAAGCCGGCGAGCCATTCCCAGATCAGGATTGCCCCACAGGGCTCCCCATTCAAACATCTCATAATAGACATAGCCCCATAGCCCGTTGGTGTACATCTCTCTCAGCGCCCGCTGGTGGGCCTCCCCCTGACTGTAATCCCCGCTGGTCACGTCGACCGAGAAGAAATAGTCCAACGACTGGCTGGAGCCATCATAGGGGCTATCCCAGCCCGGACATCCTAAGGCTACCTTGGTGGCGCCTAAAAAGCCCACCCCACCCTGCTCCAGCATGGCCTGGCCCAGATTCAGATTGTCGGTGTCGGAATTGCTACAGGCATCGGCGAAGATTATGGCCGGGTAATCGTCGTTGAGATAGGAGCATGTGCTGGTGGAGACAAAGGCCTCGCCGGAGCCATGGTAGATATGGGTGGAGGTGGGCGAGCCATGACCGGCCAAGTTGACGAAGGCGTATGTGCCGGCGGACCATACGTCGCGCACGTTGTTGAAGGTCAGGTTGTAATCCATGGGGTAGGTGGAGTAGCCCTGCTCGTACATGCGGGTCATGGTCCAGTCACCCATCCATGTCTGATCCACCTTGGCCTCCATGAGCACAGCGTTGTCCGTGCGCGGGTTGGGATCATCATTCCAGAAGAAGGCTCCTAAAAGAAGGGCGTTCTTCTTGAACGACGGATCGTCGCTCTGCTCGTAGGCCACCGATTTCTCACAGATGCTCTGCACCGTGCTGGCCGTGCTCCAGGGGATGCGGCCCACATTTACCTCGCTGTAAAAATCGATGGGATCGGAGTCCTCGCCGTAGTTGTGATCCTCATCATCGTCCCAGGATAGACTGTCGGGCAGGGAAAGCTCGGCATAGTACAGATCGGTCTCCGGCTCTCCGTAGCCGAGATCCTGGGCACAGCGGCGCATGGGAACGTCGTCGTAGTGACCTACCAGAAGCACATCCTCGATGCCCCACTCTTCGGAGGGATACTTGTCGCGGAGAAAATTGCGCATGTTTTCGGCCGTATCGTATCCTC
>CBDUWG010000348.1:0-2663 GCA_965370845.1 uncultured bacterium | reverse complement strand
GGGGTGACCGGTTAGCGGGGTGCTGTTGATCATGAAGGGGCACAGGGCCAGCGTAATCCACGTGGGGATCTCGTTGGCCACATCATTAATCGTACCATGAAGATTCCCGTAGGTGATGACGCTCATGGTCAGATCGTTGTTCGAGTTGATGTAGATCACGGCCCCGTCATACGACTCGTAGAACCTCCCACCAGCACCGGCATACCACTGGTCACCAGCCCAGGAATACATGGGACGCTGGTTGTCGTCGTCCGGGCACTGAGTTGTGCTCACCGGCTGAAGCGAGGTCATCCACCAATCTTCCGGTTCTGGAGGTGTCGCCGTTGCACCCTTGCTGAAGTGGATCTCGCTGTCCTGGCGGTCGATCTGGATATAACAGTCGATCTGGAGGTTGATTTCAATACAACCATCTGGATCTCCATCCCAGGTGACGTCATATCCAAAAACCGGCGTCGCCAGTGCCAGCACGCATATAACTGCCAACATGTAGCGTAACATGCTAATTCTCCCTCATATTTGCCTATTGGCAACAGTTACCGCCTGCATTTGCCACGAGGAGTTGGAATCGCTTTTTCGCGCTCTTTCCACCCGGGGACAGACGGCATCCTCGGGCCCCCGCCCAGCTTTGTTGGGAGAGCTGGGTTTCCCATTCAGAGTCGATTTTCTGAACCACCTCCCTTCAGCAACAGTGAATATTCCCTCGGCTTCCTCCCAACTTCACACCTCACTTCCCTCAGTGATCGGTCATCCCCAGCAGCGAGATGGTCCCGCCATATTCTCCCGCCGGATCCTCCATCGCAATCTGAATCTTGAACCGCAGCCTTACCTCAAGATTTTCAATGGGTCCTACACCCGACACCACGACCTCGTCGGCGCCCACCCTTCCCCTGTCCTCTACCCTGCCAAATTTGTCCAACCGCTCCCAGCTCAATCGCTCTGTTCTGACGTCGCCTTCCTGGCCGACCAGATCCGAACCCTGGTAACTCACCCTCCACCGTGGGGCGTTGGTGCTCAGCAGAAACTCGACATCCCGGTCTGCCGGATACACGCCCGGCCCGGCATCTGCTCTGAACTTCAGCTCCGTCCCCGATAAAGAGGTCAAAATGGCCTCCGGGATCTCGAACTCGACCGGAATCGTCTGCGCTGGGCCTAGCCGTTTATCTCTTGAACCATCGGTTAACTGAACGCCCTTCACTCCAGGTAAAAAGGGCCTGACGATAATATGACCTCGATAACGCCCCGGTTTGTCCAGCCAGGTGGGCCGAAGCTGCATCTCAAAGGCAACCTGTCCGTATGGCCCCTTTCTCCCCCCTCCGAGAAGAATTGGGATGGGATGGTCCAAGGGGTAGAAGATATTCTCTGTCGCCTCGGACCGAACCCAGATGCGATCTGGCGGCAAGTCCCCCTCTTGGCCCTGAAGGACCGGCGATTCAATGCACACCCCCCACAGTGGCAGCGGGGACTGCGCTGTGATCGAGACCGTCGCCTGCCCGCCCCCTGGCCCCCGATAAGAGGCTTCCGGCTGAAAATGACTGGCCTCAAACACGACCCTGGAAGTACAGGGAGAAATGGCGATCAGATCGGCTCCTCTACCAAGAAAGGAGATCGGGCGGACTTCTTCCCTTCCCCTTCTTTCAAAGGGTGTATCTTTCGACTCATTTTTCTCCGCGCCGGCCTCTGTTTGCAACAGCGGGATCGACAGCAGGAGACAGATGCTCAGCCAACACTTTGTGACCATCTTTCTATGAGCCCTTTCCATATTTGATTCTCTGAAATCTGCGCATTCGTTTTCCGAAATAAAGTAATTGAATGTCTTTAAATACTGATGTGTTCTATACATTCAACAAAGGCAAATAAAAAGGCCCGCAACGTTGCTTTGTCTCGCTACGGGCCGTGCTGTCTCTTTTTCAATTGAAAGCACAACAGGAGAAGCGTGTGCTTTGATAAAGTCATGGGCGTCCACCGCTCTATCTCCCTTGAGCATAAAAAATTTTCCTGAACAACAGTGATCTTCCTATTTCGTCTACATAAACCTCATCATCATCTTTGGGTTCCAGAAAAATCTGTTGCGTTTTTTCGTACTTATATATCTATATCTTTTTTCTGTATACCATTGTATCATATATCTCATTATTTGTCAAGCGAATTTTTTAAATTTTTTCTTTTTTTTGAGCATCTTTCACCCGGGCGTTCGTTCCTCCTTTCTTATTGCCATCTCTCATCAATCTCACCCTGTTTTATTACTGCAAGCATAAGTATGCTATAAATATACGGGGGTTTGCGACATCTTTTATTGCCTTCCACAAAAAAGTGATTCACCTAGAAATTTACTGGCATTCGTTGATAATATCTTTTCTAGTATTCCTTTTTCCAGAGACAGTATAAAGAGCAGACTGTCCGAAAAAGATCGTTTTTCTCTGCCTTTGCTCGTGGACCCTTATTGGTCGACCATATCAATAGTAACTGACATATAGAACAAAAAAGGGGCGATCTTATCGTCGCCCCACATGAACGCTCGTATTGGAAACCTTGCCGCGTTCAAAGACTACTATGATTCGTCCTGTTCCTTCAGCCGCCCACTCCAGTATTTGCTCCCCGGCTCCCGCCGGCTGATATACAACTGGGCCAGGGCCTGGTGGAACTCCTCCATAGCCCGTTCATGC
>CBDUWG010000347.1:0-2665 GCA_965370845.1 uncultured bacterium | reverse complement strand
AGAGAAGCAGCAAGGTGTTTTCAGCACAGGGATTGCTTTATTATTAAAATTTTTCTAAGGTTAATCATCGCATTATAATAAAAATTATTTCAGAAAAATCACAAAAAAGACTTGACAAAAATAGCAGATTATGATAGAATGGAATATGGAGACAAATATGGAGAATAATTCTATGCATGCGCCTTGGGCAGGCATAAAGAGGCTACTGCGGACAAGCGCTCGGGAAAGAAGTGGTCCTTTGCCCATGCGCAAAACAATTCCACTCTTCACGTCACAGTGAACAAATTTACTTCGGGGGAGGTGATGGTTCAAGGATTAGAATGTGTCTGGCGCGGTGAGCCTACGCAGAGTTGAAAGTGACCAGTTCATTGGGAGGGTGAGAGATGAGTAAGAAGTTGATGATTGTTTTGGTGGTTGCCGTGGCTCTTATTGCCGCTGCCTCGGTTTTCGCCGATCAGGCGGTTGAGCGGAACATGCCGCCGACGGTAAAGGCAAAGCCGGAGCCGCCCAGGGATGCTCCCCGTCCTGCCGGCAATATTTACTTTGGCAACCCGCACACCGATGTGAGGGGACCGCTGAGCGAGGGTTTCGAGAGCGGCGCCATTCCCGCCAACTGGACGATTTTTAACAACGAAGATGACCAGTGGGAAACTTATGGGCTTGGCAGTGGTGCTCACACCGGGGAATGGGTGGCCAGGTGTCACTGGGACTATCCCGGCCCGAACAACGACTGGCTGATCACACCAAAGCTGGTCTGCGACGTGGGAACCGCGGACACGCTGACATTCTGGGCCCTAGGGTACTACGATACGGATCCGGAGTCGTTCGACATTCGCGTCTCCACCACGGGCACGGACACCAGCGATTTCAGCGACCCCATTTTCCAGGAGACGAACCTGCTCGATGCGTGGACGGAGTACAAGATCCCCTTGGACGACTATGATGGCAACGATATTTACGTCGCGATCGTATACGTCTCGGATTACCTGTGGTATCTCTACCTGGACGACTTCACCGGCCCGGAGGTCTGGGTGCCGGCCGGTCCGGCCATCGCTTTCAACACCATGGATCTGTCTTTCGGAACCGTGTCCATTGGCACAAAGGACTCGAAGGATCTGGATCTGATCGTCTACAGCGTTGGTGCCGACCCCCTAACGGTGTCGGGCGTAGTCTCCGACAACGGACACTTCACCCATGATTTTCCCGGCACGACGGTGATTCCTCCCGGCGATTCCCTGGTGGTGACGGTGACCTTCACGCCCACCGCAGAACCTGAGGAGGCCGGTAATCTGACCATTAGTCACGATGCCACCAAGGCCGAGAGCATCATCACCATGTCCGGCTCCGGGTTCTCCGGATTGCTGTCAGAGGATTTCAGCGGAACCTTCCCGCCGGCCGGGTGGGCCGAGTATCAGTTGGGCGATCCCGCCGGCTGGATACAGGGCACCCCGGGCTACGACGACACCTACTGCGCTTATCACAATGACGACAACGTGGCCACCGCGTGCGATGATTGGCTGGTCACACCGCAGATCAGCCTGTCGGCCAAGGCCGTCTACGAGTTGGAGTTCATGCAGTACGAGTATTTCATCAGTTATTACGACTACCATGGCATCATGATCTCCACCGGCAGCGGCGATCCCAACGATGGCCAGTTCGTGGAGCTGATGGAAGCTGTCCCCGAGGAAGCATCCGTGTGGAAGGCCGTGGAGGACATCAGCCTGGCGGCTTACGCCGGGCAGGATATCTACCTGGCTTTCCGCTACATGGGCGATTATGCCGACGAGTGGTCCGTGGACAACGTGGTGGTCCAGGAGTTCATCTACGTGAATGAGCCGCCACAGATCACCCACGATCCCAGGGGCGACACCTGGGACACCACCCCGACCTTCACCGCCTTTATCACCGACGTCGAGGGTTTCACGGCTTCTCTCTTGTACCAGCCGGCTGGCACCAAGGACTGGACCGAGGTGGCCATGACGCCGACGGGGGTGCTGCCCGATGAGTATTCCGTGAGTTTTCTCGCATACGGACCATTAAATTACTACATTAAGGCCGTGGATGATTCCGGACTGGTTGCCGTCGATCCTCCCGGCGCCCCAACTCGTTTCTACAGCTTTAACACCTTCGAGATCCAGCCCATTGTGGGCGACGAGATCATATATGATGACGGCACCGTGGAGAACGCCACCTGCTGGAACCCTGGGTATGAAGACAACAGGTTCGCCGTGCGCTTCACCCCGCCGGCCTATCCATGCACTCTGACGGCCGTGAAATTGGGCATAGCCACCAACTGGCCCGATGAACGTCACCAGCCTTTCATCGTCGAGGTCTACGATGACGACGGCACCGGCGGTTTGCCCGGCAGCATGATCTATGGTCCGGACACCACCGGCTCCATCGGCAATGTGGTCGGCGGATTACCACCCTACCCCGCTCTGGAGTGGGCCTACGTGTGCATCCACCCGCTGGTGATCATCACCGAGGGCGATTTCTACGTGGCCAAGGGTCAGATGACCGTCCATCCCGAGTGCGAAGGTCTGGACATCGACGACGACGGCGTGCAGTACAGCCGTTCCTACACCTATGACTATACCACGGGCACCTGGTCCGAGCACGTCCCCGGCGAGCGCAACGTGGTTATTCGAGCCTAGACCGCCCAAGT
>CBDUWG010000346.1:0-2671 GCA_965370845.1 uncultured bacterium | reverse complement strand
AAGCATCCAGCATCCAGCATCCAGAATCGGTCTTTATTTTCTCGAGTCTCCGCCTTTGCATTGTCTTTGCCTTTATCCAGGATCCAGGATCGGTTTTTCTTTTAACGAGTCTCGAATCTCGAGTCTCGGCTCTTCATCCAGCAGGCAATTAAAAAAGCGGTTCGTTTTTCCTTGACAAAGTCTACTTATCTGGTTATAAATGAAGATGTCAAACCTGTGAGTGGAACAACTTAACCTTCATAGATTGAAAAGATATCGTCCGTTACTTTCCAGGCGGTTTATAAAGCGCTTAGCGGGCTTTTGTCGAAAAATCAAACATCTACAGATGAAGTGGCCTTGGGAATGGCCAGCTTTACATAGGAGCACCGATGATAAGATGGGAGCAGGTCCGTAAGGACCCGGAAGTAAAAGCAGTGATCAAAATGGCCGATAAGGCCATGGCGGTCATTGGATATACCGAACATGGAGAGCGCCATGCCCGGCGGGTGGCCAAGGGAACAGAGAGAATACTGCAGGAACTGGGTTTTTCCGAGAGGGAGGTCAATTTGGCCGGCATCGCCGGATACCTGCACGATATCGGCAATGTGATCAATCGTGAGGCTCAGGCTCAAACCGGTGCTCTTCTGGCTCATTCTATCCTGTCCCGCATAGGGATGAAGCCGGCGGATCTGGCGGAGATTATGGCGGCCATCGGCAATCACCATGAGGAAGATGGCAGCCCGGTGAGCAGGATCTCCTCTGCTTTGATTCTCAGCGACAAGGCGGATGTGCACAGCAGCAGGGTGCGGAACCCCAAATTTATCAAGTTCGACATCCACGACCGGGTCAACTACGCCGTGAAGAAATCGACCCTGCGCATCGACAAGGAGAATAAGACCATCACCCTGGCCCTGGAGATCGACACCGAGATCTCCCCGGTGATGGAGTACTTCGAGATATTCATGTCTCGTATGCTGATGTCCCGGAGGGCGGCAGAGCTTTTGGGTTGTATATTCCAGTTGATGATCAACGGAACCAAGACCGTGTGAGTGGGCGGTATCTCTGACCGGGGAGGCGATGAACCTCTTTTTCCCGGTGCCAGGAATGGTTAACAAGAGGGGAGTCCATGAACATGAAATACAGCACTAAAGTAATGAGTCATTTCGCCGATCCGCATAACGTGGGCGAGATCAAGGACGCAGATGGCATAGGCTATGTGGGCAACCCGGTGTGTGGGGATATTATGGAGCTGTATATCAAGGTCGCCGATGATGTGATCACCGATGCCAAGTTCAGAACCCTGGGCTGTGGGGCGGCGATCGCCACCTCCAGCATGGTGACGGACATGGTTAAGGGCAAGACCATCAAGGAGGCTCTGAAGATCACCAACAAGGCCGTCGCCGAGGCTCTGGACGGGCTTCCGCCGGTGAAGATGCACTGCTCCGTGCTGGCCGAGCAGGCTCTGCACTCGGCCATTGACGATTACTACAAGCGGCGGGGATTGCCCTCTCCCGTGAAGATCAAACCCGATGCTCATCTGCATGATCATGGAAAATAAGCGGAATTCATGGAAGATCATGAAGCAGAGATGGAAACCGCGGAGAATTTTGGAATAAAAAAGAAAAACATGCCTGTACATAGATCTTAAGATGGAAGCCAAGGAGGAAAGGAAAACATAGCTGAGTATCGAAAAGGAAGAGTCACAACCATTTTCTTGAGAAGGAATATGATCATGATGGAGAAGGTCCAGGAGGTATTGGACAAGATCAGACCGAGCCTGCAGGCGGACGGTGGGGACGTGGAGCTGGTGGACGTGCAGGATGGAGTCGTTCAGGTGAGGCTGCAGGGTGCCTGCAAGGGTTGCCCCATGTCACAGATGACTTTAAAGTTGGGCATCGAGAGAATCTTGAAGGAGCAGATTCCGGAGGTGTCTGAGGTGCAGGCCGTACCCTGATCGCCGGGAAGGGATAAAGAAGCTCTGCAGAGTTCCCGGCGCCTGGCATCACCAGTTGAACAAAGAAAAGGCCCCCGGCGATCGCGCCCAGGGCCTTTGTTTTTCGCATACAGAGTGCACAGGCTTAAAATCCCAGATGAGGACCAAGAGACACGATGAGCCCGCTGAAAGCCACAGAGGGCTCATTTTCTATGTCCACGTCCTCTCGCTGTTTCCATGTGCTGACCTCGGCTCCCAGATATCCGACGCTGCCCTCCAGGGAGAGCCAGCTGGTCAGCTTGTACTTGAGCCGGACAAAGGGCTGATAGGCGAGGAAATTTCCCTTGAGGATGGTCATGAAATTGTCTGCTGCTTCTGGCAACTGGTAATCATCCCAGATGTGATCCCAGGGTATGGGATTTTTGGAGATCTGGCGGAGCTCGATATCTGCGTGGCCCCAGCCCAGCATTGTTCCCACAGCCACATCGCCCCTCATAAAGGAGAAGACGTATTCGCCGGTGGCCCCTATAAATCCCATGCCGACCTTGGCCTCCCGGGTGATGTTGGACGAGACGTCTGCTTCTGTTTTTGACCCCCCTGCGCCCATCAGGCCAACGCGCACGCTGGGATGCACATAAAAGTATAACTTCCAGCCCATGAGGAAGGAGCCATTGCTGAGTGCGGGAACCCCGATTCCCTCCAGGTAGCCGTTGAGATCTGCATAGTCGCTGGTGAGATACGTGGGGGTGATGCCGGCCC
>CBDUWG010000345.1:0-2683 GCA_965370845.1 uncultured bacterium | reverse complement strand
GTAAGTCTGGCCAACGTGCTTCAGCTCCGGGAGAGCCAGAGCGATGTCAAAGGGGTAGAACCTGCTCTCCGGCGTAAAGTGAACCGCCGCCACCTCGTTGGCCAGCATCTTTCTGATGTTCAGACTCGGGTAGCTGTAGAAAGCCTGATCGAGATATCTCAACTGGCCCTGTCCGGCAGGATAGTTATAGGCAAACGGATACAAGAGGTCTTTGACCGTGTATTCGGTCCGCAGAGTATCGTTGGCCGGGTCGTCGTCGGTTATACCGCTCCACTCGGTCCAGATGAAGAAGTCGTATGAACCTTCCGCTGTCAGGGTGAAGTCGCAGACGGTGTTGTCCAGAGGCACCAGTGCCGTCTGCAGAGGATCGATCTGCGGAGTGGGGAAAGCGGCAATCTGCGTTCCCGGTCCGAACACTACCGTGCCGAGGCTGTCCACGATGGTCATCTTGACAAAATAGGCCCCGGAGCTGGCCGTGTTGAACCCATAGTTCTCGACAGCCAAGGTGTCCATGAACAGCTTCACGTTGTTGGCGTTGGGGTTGGGAATCTTGGCGCCGGCCACACCTATGTCATTGGGGAAGCCGATACGACCGGAGATGGTGACATTGTCCACCTGAAGACCCTTGCCACCAGCCTCGCAAGTATCGCCGTCGGTATGGACGTGAATGGCAACCTGCAGGGTGTCCCAGACATTGTGCGCTGGATCGGTGATCAATGCGGTCATGTCGCACATATCATCAGAATCCATAATATACCAATCGTCGTTGTATCCTGGTATAGGAAGGACCCAACAGGTGGTGCCAAACAGTAGGCTGACGCACTGCCACTCGCCGCCGTCCACACTGTACTCGTTGTAAATATAATCGACATCCGGGAACGCATCCACATCGTTAAAATCACCTCTAAAATAGTACTTCAGCCACAGCTCGGCTAAATTGGTGTCCAGGTCGGCGTGGGCGATCTTCGGCGAGACCAGCATATCCTCTAAATTGGATGCGTACTTCTCGGTCATCGGATCGCCGTCGTGGGCCTTGTATACGCTTCCGCCCTGTCCGCCAAAAGCCAACCACCAAAAAGTTCCGGTGGGGACCGAAACGGTCGGCACCATATTATGAGGAAGGGTCTCGCAGTCCTCCGTGAACAGCACTTCCTCGCCTTTCGCCGGCGTGTATGCCGTGACCTCGATGTCATCCAGCACCAGGCCGAACAGTGTGGAATCATCCAGGGTGTTGTAGGCGCCGTCGGTGCAGAAGATGTAGCGAACCTTGACGGTGTCGCCGGCATAGGGCAGAAGATCATACATTCTGCCGATGCACGCGGACGAGGTATCCTGGGAGAAACCTCCTCCAACATCGTTATTATAGCCCCAGCAGTACAGGCTGTCCCACTCGTGATAATAGATACTCTGGAAAGGCTTGGGTGGTTTGTAGTACGAGCTGTCATCCTCAGGATGATAGGGCAGAATCTCGAAAAAGCTGTCGGGGTTGGCACTGACGGAGATGCGCACATTGTACCCGTCCCAGCTATAAGTCATCGGGATCGCCCAACTCTCCTCGCATCTCAGCCACGAGTTGTAAGTCAGGTATATGGAATCGGCGGTGGCCGGTAGGGGGATGGAATCATTGGTGGTGAGCATCTGATACCAGGCATCACCGTATCCGGCGTTCAAGCTACCGATGTTCGGATCGCCACACCACCAGGCGCTATCGCCGGTGCAGACGTTAAAATCGGCCACGTTCCAGTTGCTTTTCTCAATGGTGCCGTCCAGCGTGTCCCACTCCGCCGGGGCCATCATTCCGTCCTGCCAACTGGAACCGCCGCCGTATTCAGCGCCGAACCAGGCGATGGTGTCGATGGTCACGGCCTTGGAACCATGCCTGACCCAGGGAGTCCTTTGGGCATCGAACTGGTGTACTTCGTTACCCCTGACACCATAGGTCTCATCCACCACTTTCGCCGTGATGACATGGCGGTTTTCAGCTTTAGCCTCTTCTTTCTCACAAACAGTGGCGTAAGCCCACCCGCTGGTCAGGATAACACCGATTAAAATCGCAAACAATACTTTTCTTACCATTATCGAACCTCCTTAAACGTGAACATTCAATTTCAACAACTACAACGGGATAATACTTTTCCCGCCTCTCCACCTCCTTTCAGATCTCTTTTAAGGCGAGCAATTGACACAACCAGAACAAAATGCATTAAACGGATTAAAATGTATTAAAAAACACAGACTTACGTATACCACCTCCCTGCGAAAACACACCTCTCTTTTAAATGACTTCACCTTCTTAAGACCATTTTATCATATGTGGGGAAATTTGTCAAGACTTTTTTTCAATCACAGACAATTTTTTTCTGTGTGGCACAGGCCAAAGGAATCTGTGCACTTTGAAGCAAGGACCATGCCAGTGCAGCCAAACCACCACAACAATAACATGTGCGCCCTCATCACCAGGGCAGCTTTCTGAAAAACGGCTATTTGAGCTGTTTTCGGGCCGAATAGCTTAAAAACCGCATACGATCAACGAAGGCCTCCAAAAACCCGATTTTGCCAGAAGACATGGCATTTTGCAACAAAAAAGGGGCCTTCGCCCTTTGAGACCTCAGAATTCCCAGTCCACAGCGTAGGTAAAATCGATCACTATCGCTGCACTGTCCGGAATCTCAATGTCAAAAGG
>CBDUWG010000344.1:0-2692 GCA_965370845.1 uncultured bacterium | reverse complement strand
ATCTTTCAGGAAATTTACGCGGACATCGGCGACGAACAATCCATCGAACAATCCCTGAGCACCTTTTCCTCCCATCTCCGCCAAATCGTCACAGTCCTGAAGCATGCTGACCAGAACAGCTTAGTTCTTTTGGATGAGATCGGGGTGGGCACCGACCCGGAGGAGGGAGCCGCTCTGGCCATGGCTGTGCTGGAAGTCCTGGCCTCCCGCAAGGTGCGCACCGTCGCATCCACCCACTTTGGAGCGCTCAAGCTCTTTGCCCACGACCATCCGGAAATCGAGAATGCTTCTCTGGAATTTGATCGTCAGACACTGCGGCCCACCTACCGCTTTCTGCTTGGCGTTCCGGGCAGCAGCTATGCACTGGAGGTCGCCAAACGGCTGGGGATGCTTCCATCAGTTATAAAGAAGGCCACCAGTCTTTTAGGGGAGGAACGCCAGGAGACGGCGCTGCTCATCGAGGATTTGAACCGCCGGGTGGGTTTCTACGAGCGTAAAAACGCAGAGATCCAGGAACGGGAGAGGGTTTTAAGCCGGCTGACCGAGGATTATAGCCAGAGGCTGGAGCGGGTTGGGGAGGAGGAGAAACGGATTCGGGAGGATGCCCACCGCGATGCCCAGACCGTTTTGGCCGAGGCCAACGCTTTGGTGGAGCGGGTCATCGCCCAGATCCGCAAAACCCAGGCCAGCAAGGAGGTCATCAAAGAGGCCCATCGGGCTCTGGATACCGAGGCGGCCCGCATTAAGCAGCGGTTGAAGACCATTGCACCACGGTCGAAACCTCGCCGCGGTCCTCTGAAGATAGGCGACGGTGTCTGGGTGGAGAGACTGCAGGCGGATGGTGAGGTAGTGGCCAGGGTTGGGAGCCGGGGGCGGTACAAGGTGCGAGTGGGGAACCTCACCGTGGAGGTGGAGGGAGCAGACCTGAAACTCTCATCCACGCCGGCGAAGAAGAAGAGTAAATCGGCAGTTGGCATCGATGTCGGTGAGGTATTCGCTGACCAGGCCGTCAACGAGATAGATTTGCGGGGATTGCTGGCAGACGAGGCCATCGCCCGGCTGGAGAGGTTTCTGGATCGGGCCATGCTCGCCGGTCTGAGCATTTTGTGGATCATTCACGGGAAGGGTACGGGGGCTCTGCGCAAGCGGGTCGGTGATTTTCTGAAGGGTTTTCCAGGAGTGAAGAGCCACCGGCTTGGGGCGTGGAATGAAGGGGGAGATGGGGTGACGGTGGTGGAATTGGAATAGGAGAAAATCTTGTCAGGTCGAATATCCGATGATCTTATCGATGAGATCAGGACCAGTAATGATATCGTTACTCTCATCTCCGAATACGTACCGCTGAAGAAACAGGGCAAGAACTACGTGGGACTGTGCCCCTTTCATCAGGAGAAAAAACCCTCCTTTTCAGTGAGTCCTCAGCGACAGATCTTTCACTGTTTTGGCTGTGGATTGGGGGGCAACGTTTTCAAGTTCCTCATGGAATATCAGAAGATGGGATTTCTGGACGCGGTGAGGTATCTGGCTGAGAAGGCCAATATCTCCTTGCCCGCCCGGGGTCAAAGCCCTGAGGATCGTTCCGAATATGAGCCACTGTACCGGGCCAATCATCTGGCTGCCGCCCACTATCACCAGCAGCTTCTGGAGGGCGTCGAGGGCGAGAGGGCGCGTCGGTATCTGAAACAGAGGGGGCTGAGCGATCGGATCATAGAGACCTTTCGTCTGGGTTATGCTCCGCCGGGCTGGGACGGTTTGATCAACAGAGCCGGTCGCCATTCCATCTCTGCTGAGGTTCTGTTTAAAGCGGGGTTGGTCCTGGAGAGGGATTTCGATCGGGGCTACTATGATCGGTTTCGTGACCGCCTGGTTTTCCCCATCACCAACGTTAGCGGGAAGTTCATCGCCTTCGGCGGACGGGTTCTGAAGGAGAGCGATGAGGTTAAGTACATCAACAGCCCCGAGACCCCGGTGTACCAGAAAGGCAAAACTCTATATGGTTTGTTTCAAAGCAAGGGAGCCATCCGCAAGGCGGGGGTGGCGGTTATTGTGGAGGGCTACACCGACCTGTTGAGCCTCTTTCAGGCGGGCATCGAGAATGTGGTGGCCTCTCTGGGCACAGCTCTGACCTCTCACCAGGCGCGCCTGCTCTCTCGCTACGCGCAGGAGGCCGTTATCATCTACGACGCCGACTCAGCCGGTATCGCCGCCGCCCAGCGGGGCCTCGATCTGCTGCTGGTGGCTGGGATTTCGGCCAAGGCACTCTCTCTTCCATCAGGCATGGATCCCGATCAGGTGGTCAGGGAGAAGGGGGGAGATCATCTGGCCAAAAGCCTTCGGAACGCTCAGTCATTTATCGATTATAAGCTGAGCTGTCTTCTCCAGAAGGTGAATTTTTCCTCCGTAGAGGGCAAAGCCGAGGTCATTGAGGAGATGGGCCGGACCATCAGCTTGATTGACGATCCCATTAAGAAAGGTTTGTATCTGAAAGAGGTGGCAGAGAAAATAGGCGTGGACGATAAGCTCATCGCCCTGGCCGTGGAAAGGGCTTCTCCCCGGAGGCGAGGAAAACAAGTGCCCCAAGTTCGGGTTGGCGAGGGAATTCCTCGGAAAGCTGAGTTGGTGGAGCGAAAATTGCTGGCATTATTGTTGCAGAATCCAAATCTGATTTCGCGAGTGCAGATGCGTCTTTCTG
>CBDUWG010000343.1:0-2694 GCA_965370845.1 uncultured bacterium | reverse complement strand
GCCGTCAAAGAGGACGCCACCTGCTCGGGGAGAAGATCCCCGTAGCTGGCAGTGTTCACTGGCACATCCAAGTAGACATCGTCGGAGCTCAACATTGCCGAGACCCCTATGGCCGTTCCGGAACCCCAGTTCTTCAGGGAGATGGTCATGTCGAAGGTCTCGTCGGGATCCGCCTGGCCGTTGCCATTCCCCCCGCTGTCATCGATAACATGACCCTCATAGGCCAGGTCCGGTGCGGCGACGGTGATGTTCAAGCCGTGCTCCACCCAGGTTGTCTCCGCGGAGCTGATCTCCAGGGTGAAATCCAGCACATGGCCATCCGGGCACCCGCCGAGGACCTGGAAGTCGTAGTCATCGACGCAGGTAGCCGTGGATCCCGCCGGTACGTCACCGTAATTCTCCAGGCTGTCCGCGATCTGCACGTAGGGATCGTCGATGGTCAGCAGAGCCGTGACGGCGGTGGCCGGGTCGGAGCCCGCGTTTCTCAAGCTTACCGGCATTCCGATATCCTCGCCGGGGTTGACCATGCCGTCTCCATTGCCGCCGGCCACATCGTCGATGACATGAGACTCATAGACCATGTACGGGCCGGAGGGGGTAACCACATCTAATGTGGTGACGTAAGGAACCCGGTTGTAGGCGGTGACCGTCAGGGTCACCTGGCCGGGCCCGGGAAAGGACTGCACCAGAGTGATGGCCGCATAGCCAGCAGCATTGGTATAGGAAGATCCATAGAAAGCACCATCGTGGTACAGCGAGGTCAGGGCACCCTCCACCCCCGGCACCTGCACGTCGTAGCTGGTGGCGTCCACTAGGATGATCGGGTCATGATTCACGGTCATGGTAGTAGGCACGTCGGTGCGCATCACGAGCGAGCAGTCCCCGAACAGGTTGTACTGCTCCATCAGCTTGGTGCCAACCGTCCCCGCGTATTCATCCATGGCCTTCATCACACCGTTGAAGCTCAGGCCGCCGAAGGTGTTTTTCTGCTCTGCAACTAACAGATCCACCACTTCCGTCTGCATCACGCAGGGGGGCATCCAATCGGCCAGGGTAGATGAAGCGTAGATCCCAATGGCTCCCTTGGGGCTGCCGGCGGAGCCGGCCTTGAGCCAGGCCTCGGCGAAACAATCGCCGCTCCCATAGGTGAACTTCCCGTTATCACAGGCCACATCACAGATATAGGGCAACATGTGACCATTGCTCAGGGCGTTCACATTGGAATTCGAGAAACCGGTGGTGCTCCAGGAGGTCACGCCACCGTGGCCGATGTAGTTGACGATGCTGCGGCCGTCGTTGACGGCCGTGGTCACCTGGGCGGCGGTGGCTCCTGGGTCGTATATCTGGTCCACGTGGGTGTATGTGTACCCTAAAAGATCAGCCCGCAGAAGATCCATACGCTCCCAATCCATCAGGTCGGTTCCGCCACTGTCGTCGCTGCCAACTCCGGTGCCTTTGTGATACCAGGCCGCCGCCGCACCTGTGTCCGGGCTGGCCTCGTAGTTGACGAACTTCTCCACCTGATTTTCTACCTGCGCGGCGCTGGTGGCCGACAGCCGGGAGATGAAGGCGTCGGGATAGTGATCACTGCCCTCCAGCTTCACATAGCATGGATCGGAGGGAGCCCCCTCTGCTGTACCATAGAGAGTGGGAATCTGATCAACATCCCCCACCAACAGGACGTATGTCAACCCATCGGCAGAATCATACTCATTTTGAATGTAGGATTGCAATGCGCCAGAGCCGCTGCCCGTGCTATCGGGATATAGGGCCAGCTTGGTTGGTACGCCCTTCTGCAGCTTCCAGTGATAGAGAGGCAAGGTGTCGCTGTAAAAACCGTTGTCACAGATGATCAGCATCCGGCCTTGCTCCAGCACGGGAGTGTACTTGGCCGCGGAATAGTTGAGAAACAGACGCCGGTAAAGCGACTCAAAATCCGCATCCATCCGATCAAAACCTTTGCTCCGACGCTTCACATTACTTCGACCCGGCCCAGTGGAAAACACCTCCACCACTAACCGCCGGTATATGCGCAGCCGCCCCAGGGCCGGATTGTACTGAATGGGGTTCAGTTGCAAAGAGATACCGCGAAAATCCCGGACAATAAATGGATCACCCAACTGCACATTACTCGTTGGATACCAGGTGTCGCTTTGGTAAAAATCATCGAACTCATAGGGCACCGTCGCCGGATCGATGCTTCGCGGCAGATGGCCCTTCGATGGCGCGATGGGCAATGTCTCCATCTCCAGCTCATCGACCTCCAATACCCTGACGACCATGTAAGCATCGTCGGGCACGATCAACCGCTCCCGCACCTTGGGCAGATCCGGAAGCCCCTTCTCCATCAGGGTTGTCCTCCCCGGCAAGTCGATGATCCCGTGGGTCACCCCCTCGATCTCCATCTGGTCCTGCCAGTATCCATCCAGGCGTAACTCCACCACGGTGCGCACCGGACCAGATTCCAAAATGGAGATCTGCACCCCATCCTCAGAGTCGGCATCCAGGGACACCCACTGACCAGCAGCATGGGCCCAGGAAGGAACAGCCAGGCTCAGGGTAAAAGCCAATATGAGCGCTAGAAAAGTTTTCATCCTCAAGACAAATCGACCTCCTTCCAACTTACACGTTTTCAGACATAGTTCTGCGCTTCACTTCCTCCGAATTTTCCTATTGTCTATGCTCTTGCCCTCT
>CBDUWG010000342.1:0-2706 GCA_965370845.1 uncultured bacterium | reverse complement strand
CCTCGGCCTCCTGACCGAGCCGATACCGTATCGTGGTGCTCTGTCCTTCGGTGGGATTGGGATAGTTGTACACCGAGGCCGTGGGCATCAGCTCCCCGGCCTGGGGAGGTGAAGGAAGTTCGCAACTGGGGAAACCCCCTGTGTGTCTGAAATCGTGCCCCCAGGTGGGCCAGGGGAGCTGAGCAGAGTCGGGCTCTGCCGCCAGGTCCCACACATACATCCACCCGGCCTCATCTCCGGCCAGGATCTCGATGTCCCCATCGCCGTCGATGTCGGCCAGTGTCGGCGAGGAGTTGACCGCCCCGGCACAGGCCAGGGGCCAGCCCTGCAGTGGATCCCCGAATCTGTCGTGGGCCACCAAAAGGCCCTGAGGAGTGCCCACCACAATGTCTATTTGACCATCTCCATCCACATCGCCAAGGACGGGCGAGGATTTCATGGTACCAGTATCCTTCAGAGGAATGGGAAAGTTCGACACCGGCGAGCCGTTGTAGTTCCAGGCCCAGATCTCGTTGGTGCCGGCCACCACCACCTCCAAGTAGCCATCGCCGTCTATGTCGCCAAGGGCGGGGGAGCTTTCCAGAGGTCCTCCGTTCTCTTCTGGTCGAATGACTAGCGGCTCAACATCCTCATTCCAGAGGCAAAGCTCACCTGTACCGCAAACAGCAATTTCCTCCAGCCTCTCATCGCGGTCCAGATCACCTGCGCTCAGGGCGCTGATGGCCGCTGGAGCCTGAATAACAAAAGGAAAACGGGGTCCCTCGCCGAAAGGGGAAAACCAGGCCATCTGGCCGTCCTCTGTTCCAGCGATGACTTGGTAGCGATAAATAGACAGAGCCTGTTCGTAAACCACCAGGGCAGTAACCGCAGCCGTATGGAGATTCACGCTCCAACGAATGCCGCCGTCTACTATTCCGTGCAACCACCCATCGGCCGGTCCAACTATGATTTCGTCCCTAAAACCATCGCCCATTAACCGTATCACCACTGGTGAGCAGGATACGGGCGCTCCCACATCGATCGGAAAAGCGGACAACTCTTGACCATCGTGCTGCCAACAGTGTACCTCTCCTCCAGAGCTGGCCATCACGATCTCCAGGTTGCCATCTTCATTCAGATCGCTAAATAGCGCCGAGCCAGCGGCTGAATCCGGAATCTGGGCAAACAAGGGGCCTGCATCCAGAATGTTGAGAAACGGCGCGCCATCGTGGTTCCAGGCGAACACCTTCCCATCTGGCGTATTGATCACGATCTCCACATCCCCATCCCCATCCAGATCCCCCACCAGCGGAGGGTTCTCGGCCAATGATACTCCAACAGAATCGGGCCAGCCGGGCTGGTACGTGTCGATGGACACGTCGCAGATCATGGTCGCCCCCGAGGGACCGATACCGGTGATGAAGATGTGGCTGTCGGCCCCGCTGTAGCTGTTGGAGTTTGGGTTCGAGGTGGGCGTGAAGGCCGTGTTGTTGCCCTGGTAGAAAGCATCCTCGGGCATGCCATAGGTGACATAGCCCCCGTAAAGGATATGGCCGATGTCCTGAAAACCGTCGGCCTCCTCCAGATCCACCCCCCGGTGGTAGGGATCGGCGTTGACGGTATTGCTCTCGTAGTTTTCGCGGATGACCTTCTCGTCCACGTGCCAGATGAGCAGGCCCGATCCGGGGATGCCCCAGTCGTACTCGTCCACCCCCAACAGGACCCCACCCTCGATCTGGGCCACGATGCTGTCCCCGCGGGCGTCTCGCTGACGGTTCTCGATCAGGAAATACTCGTCGGCATTGATGGGCACCTTCAGCACGGTGGCGTTGGAGCCCCCCACCACCAGGGCATCAATGGCCACCTCCAGGCTGTCCCATGCCACTACGGGCCTCTCCCAGCCCAAAAAGACCCGCGACCAGGCACAGGGCTGTGCCGGGATCAGGCCCAGCTCGTTGCCCGAGCCCTGGTCCATCAGGCCCCAGGACCCGATACCCGAGGAGCCATCCTCGCTGCTGTATAGATTGGGCAGCCCCAACCGATGTCCGAACAGCAGGGCCATCAACCCGGTGAGGCCGAACTCGACATCCCGCTGGTTGAGCGTCTCCGGCATCCACAGGCCCTCCTGGACAAGATAGGCTCCTCCGTTCACCGGCACTCCCTGAGCGTACTGGGAACCCAGGGACTGGCTCAGCCATTCCAAATCCATGTAGGCCGAGGGAATATCGTTTGGCGTCTCGTCATAAGAGAAAGCGATGTCCGCCCCCACTCCGGCGTGAAAGATGACCAGGGCATCGAACTGAGAGAAATCGATGGTGTCGGCGGCATCCGCCGTCTCCAAAGCATCCCGGAAGAACTCCGCCAACCGCCGGTCGTTCTCCGACTCGGTGAGATTGGGGCTGTAGTAAGCCATCTCGTTGGGCAGAGTGTAGGCCGCATCATTTTCCTGCGGATAGACCTCGCAGGAGAAATCCAACAACCCCCGGGAGACATTCAGATAGTATCTGTGCAGAGCTTCCATCTGCCGTTGAAAATATATCCTGTTATGAGGCGGCGGGTTTATGACCTCGTCGGAGCTGGCCGAAAGGTCAAACTTGCCCGTGCCGGTTGTGGTGGATGTGGTATCCGGGAGAAAGTCAACCCGGATGGCCAGAACGGCCTGGGGAAACTCCTCCGCAGAAACGGTCAACCCGGCGGCCGGATCGCCCTGCACCAGATCGGCTCGAT
>CBDUWG010000341.1:0-2711 GCA_965370845.1 uncultured bacterium | reverse complement strand
CCATCGGAGAGAACACCATCATCTCCCAGGGTGTGACCATCGGCACGGATTGTCTCATTGGCCACGGAGTGATCATCCATCCCCATGTCCGCATCGGAAAAAATGTGCGCGTCGACGACCATACCGTCATCGGCAAACAACCCATGCGGGCGGCCAATAGCATCCTCAAGGCAGAGGACCCACTCTCACCGACGGTGATCGGCGACGACTGCATTATAGGCACCTCTGCGATCATCTACAACGGCTGCCAGATCGGACAGAAGGTGCTGGTGGCCGACTTCGCCTCGGTGCGCGAGAACACGAAGGTGGGCGATTACACCATCGTGGGCCGGGGGGTGACCGTGGAGAACTACTGTACCATAGGCCGCTACTGCAAGTTAGAGACTGAAAGCTATATCACCGCTTACTCGGTCCTGGAGGACCGGGTCTTCATAGCTCCCCAGGTGACCACCTCCAACGACAACTACGTCGGGCGCACCAAGGAGCGATTCAAGCATTTCAAGGGCATCACCGTGAAAAAGGGCGGCCGGATCGGCGTCGGAGCGGTGGTGCTGCCCGGCAAGGTCATCGGCGAGGACGCCCTGGTGGCCGGCGGATCGGTGGTTACCAGAGATGTGCCGCCGGGGAAGATCGTCCGCGGGGCACCGGCACGGGTAGTGAGAGATGTGCCCGAGGAACAGTTGCTGGAGAATCAGGATTGGTGAGGCCAACAGCCAAGATCTTCCTGGTGGCCGGGGCCCGACCCAACTTCATGAAGATCGCCCCCATCCTGGTCCAGTTGAGGAAACGAGCCCAATTCCGGCCAATATTGATTCATACCGGTCAGCACTACGACGATGTTATGTCGCGGGCCTTCTTCCGGGACCTGGACCTTCTGTCCCCGGACGTGAATTTAGGGGTGGGCTCGGGCAGCCAGGCTCAGCAGACCGGCCGGATCATGCAGGAGTTCGAGCGGGTGGTTGTGAAGAGACCGCCTGATCTGGTAATGGTGGTGGGAGATGTTAACTCCACGGTGGCCTGCTCGTTGGTGGCTACCAAACTACACATCCCCGTGGCTCACGTGGAGGCGGGACTGCGCAGCTTCGACCGCCGCATGCCGGAGGAGATCAACCGGGTGCTCACCGACACCATCTCCGACTACCTGTTCACCTCCTGCTCAGATGCCGACGAGAACCTGCTCCGCGAGGGTGTGCCCGGGGAGAAAATTTTCTTCGTGGGCAACGTGATGATCGACTCCCTGCTGAAGTTTCGAGAGAAATCCAAAAGCTCCACCATCATGGAGAATCTAAGCCTCCGCCGGCGGGAATATGTCCTGATGACCCTGCATCGGCCCTCTAACGTGGACGAACCCGAGATCCTGCGCGGCATTCTCCGCGCCGTGGGGCAAATTCAGCAGCGCATGCCGGTCGTCTTTCCCATCCACCCGCGTTCCAGGAAAATGCTGCAGAAATTTGGCCTGGAGAAGGAAATCGCCGGGGTCTCCAATCTGCGGGTCATCGACCCAATGGGCTACATCGATTTCCTGAGATTGATGGACCAGGCCCGGCTGGTGCTCACCGATTCCGGCGGGATTCAGGAGGAGACCACCGTGCTGGGCATCCCCTGCCTGACCCTGAGGGAGAACACCGAGCGGCCCATCACCGTCCGTGAGGGCACAAACCGGGTGGTGGGCACAGATCCGCAGCGGATCATCCGGGAGGCCGATGCCATCCTGGAGGGTCAGCCGGTGAAGCCCCGAAAACCCAAGTTCTGGGATGGCCGGGCCGCCGCCAGAATCGTAGATATACTTTCGAAAACGATGAATTTCCCCCAAGCCCCGGAAAAACGGAGGAGACGATGAATGTTCCCCTGCTGGATCTAAAAGCCCAGTACGCGACCATCAAAGACGAGCTCAGGACAGCGGTGGACGAGATCATGGAAAGCTGCCGCTTTATCCTCGGCCCCTACGTACAGGATTTCGAGGAGGCGGTAGCTGCCTATTCGGAAACAAAACATGCCGTGGGGGTTGCCTCCGGTACGGACGCTCTGCTCCTCTCCCTGCGAGCCTGCGGGGTCGGCGATGGCGATGAGGTAATCACCACTCCCTACACCTTTTTCGCCACGGCGGGAGTGATATCCCGGCTGGGAGGTGTCCCCGTCTTCGTGGACATCGATCCCCAAACTTACAACATCAACCCGGATCTCATCGGCGAGAAGATCACGCCGCGCACCAAGGTCATCATGCCGGTCCATCTGTTCGGCCAGTGCGCCCGGATGGATCCCATCCTGGCCCTGGCCGAGAAGCACAACCTGAAGGTGGTGGAGGATGCCGCTCAGGCCATTGGAGCGGAGTATCGCGGACGCAAAGCGGGCGGCATAGGCCACCTGGGATGCTTCAGCTTCTTCCCCAGCAAGAACCTGGGCGCCCTGGGCGACGGCGGCATGGTGGTCACAAACGACCCTGACCTGGCAGAACAAGTGCGCATCCTGCGAGTTCACGGCAGCAAGCCCAAGTACTTCCACTCCATCGTGGGCTACAACAGCCGGTTAGATGCCCTGCAGGCAGCAGCTCTGCAGGTGAAGCTCAAATATCTGGACCAGTGGACCGAGAAACGCCGCGAACACGCCGGCATCTACGATCAGCTGCTGAAGGAACTGCCCGTGGTCACTCCCCACATCGAACAGCACAACCGGCATATCTACAACCAGTACACCATCCGGGTCCAGAACCG
>CBDUWG010000340.1:0-2740 GCA_965370845.1 uncultured bacterium | reverse complement strand
TCAGATTGACCAGCAGATCTCCCTGAAAGGCGACAAAACTTGTCCTGTAGAGAGAAAAACCCGCATTGCAAAAGGCGGAGACTGCATGAAAAACCGCGTGGTAGGCGGCCTTAGCCGGCGAGTAGATATGCAGAAATTTAAAGTACAGCAGCAGGGCGCCCAGAGCCTCGCAGGTCAGGGTGAAGCGAAGCACATACTTCACCAGCCGGAACATGTCCTTGCGGGGGCCCTGGCTTAAGGATTGTTGGATAACCAGCCGGTGCTTGATGGAAAACCTTCTGCCCAGCACGAGCAGAAAAAAAGTGGAGAAGGTCATAATACCCAGGCCGCCTAGCTGGATGAGCACCAGAATCACCACCTGGCCAAAGGTGGTGAACTGGGATCCCGTATCTACCACGATGAGTCCGGTAACGCAGGTGGCGGAGACAGCCGTGAACAGCGAGTCCAGCAAGGACAGAGAAGACTCGTTGGAGGCCTGGGGCAAAGAGAGCAAAATCCAGCCGACGAAGATGGCTCCCAAGAAACTGAGCATAATGACTCGCGAGGGGTGAACCCGTGGTCTCTTCTTATCAGATGGCCTGCGATATCGAGAAGCTGTCAACCTTTCTCCCTTCAGAATATCGGAGAAAAAAGGGGTAACAAATTCGTGGGGGTCGTCCACAAAGTGGACCATCATGACCCCCACGAAAGTTATCCGTTCACTCCTGCGACCCCGCTAGGGATCCTTGCCCTCTTTGGGTGGCAAATGGAGATCTGTCTAAGAATGACCCTTAAAAAGGCAGATCGTCATCCACTGCGTCAGCACCTTTTTCCCCTTCGGGCTTGGTCCCGGAAGTAAAACCGCCCTCGGGCTCCGCCTCCGGCATCTTGCCATCAGTCCTCGTCTCACGCCCCAACAACTGCATCTGCCTGCCCACCACCTCGGTGGTGTACCGTTTGTTGCCGTCCCGATCCTCCCAGGAGCGTGTCTGCAGGCGCCCTTCAATATACACCGAGCTGCCCTTCTTTAGATAATCGTTGGCGATCTCCGCCAATCTACTCCACAGCACAATGTTATGCCACTCGGTTCGCTCTTGAGGCTGCCCGCTTTTATCTTTCCACTTCTCGTTGGTAGCAATGGAAAAATTGACCACCGCAGCCCCACCGGGCGTGTAGCGAAGCTCCGGGTCTTTGCCCAAATTCCCGATGAGAATCACTTTGTTGACGCTGGCCATGATGCACCTCCTTTGCTTTCAGAAGCTGCCAGCCTGATGGATCTCTCAACCGAACCTCCGGCCAGAAGAGAGCAGAGGTTCCCCCGCAATGTTTAAAGGTAACGAAAATCTGAGTTCAAAGTCAAGGGTTTCTTTTGCCGCAGGCAGCCATATCAATTCGCTTCAAATCACCGCAAGAGAACCATTTTCCGCGTATTACCGTAACTCTCAGCCTGCATGCGGTACAGGTAAACACCCGAGGCCACCGCTCGGCCGGATGCATCCCGCCCGTCCCAGCGGACGGTGTGGTACCCGGCCATCCGATGCTCGTCGACCAAAAGGATCACCCGCTGGCCCAGAACGTTGAAGATCTCCAACCGCGCCCGGCAGGATCTGGGCAGAGCGTAGAGGATCTCGGTGCCGGCATTGAAGGGATCGGGATAGTTCTGGTAGAGAGCAAATTTCTTGGGAATCCCGCGGTAAGGCGATTCCCCGGCAACAGAGGTCACGTAGGCGGTGAAGGAGTAAACGCCGCCGCCCGGCGCGCCGGGCGGATCCGTCCGGCTGTTTGCCGGAACGGAAATATCCTCGGCATAAACGTAATAGTCCACCACCGTGTTGTGTGTTATCTGTTCTGGAATAACGCCCTGGTAAAGATCCTTGGCCACCACCATGGTGTCTGCCTGCCAGAGGGTGTCCAGGTCTGTCCGGTACCACAACAGGGCCATGGCGATCCCGGAGAAATCATCGATGGTCGATTGCACCGCAAACGGACCGCCGAAACTGGTATCCGGCCAGACGGTGGTGCCGGAGAGCTGTGGCGTATCAGTGTCCACATAAGTTGTACAATCTGGCGATCCCGGGGCTGGCTCCTCGTTGCCGGCGCTGTCTGTGGCCAGGGAGTAAAAACTGTAAAAATGACCGTTCGACCCGGAATAGATGCCCGATGTGGCGGTGGTATCAGAAAGCCACTGGGTGGGGTAACTTTCATCCACCAGCACAAACACCGCGTAGGTGGCCAGCCCGGAGGCAGGAGCGGGATCGGCACCCGACCAGCTCACCACAAAGCTTGTCGTTCCCACACTGGCCGGTGAGCTGGCTTGAGAGATGGGTGCCACCGTGTCGATGAACAAGGTCCAGCTGGTGTCTGTTTCCATGGCGTGGCCATAGGGATCCTGAGCCCCCTCGATTCTAACGGTGTTCAGACCATCCCCTTTGGCCGCCGCGATGGTATCGATGCCCGTCCAGGTCGTGGAGTCGGACGACCAGCCGGGGTTGGCGGTAATCGTATTGGTATAATAGGGACTGACCAACCCGTAGCTCACTGCCGGCGCCACGCCCGTATCCATCTTGCGATCGAAGGTGAAGCTGAAATCCACCTCCCCCGCCGCTGTGGGAGAGGGATCGCTCAAGATCAGGGACAGAACGACCGGGTCGGAATACACGGTAATGGCCTTGGAGGCCCGATTGTTGCCCTCGTTGGATTCCAGCACCTGATTGTCGGGATCTACCAGTACGTGAATCGGGTGATATCCCACCATGCCAGC
>CBDUWG010000339.1:0-2742 GCA_965370845.1 uncultured bacterium | reverse complement strand
CGGGACAATCATCGACCAGGAGACTCACCAACCCCGCCGGCGGAAGAGCTTCTTCAGCGTCGGTGGCAAGAGTGGTTACATGTTCCCCACCGGGCACTCATGGGGCAAGGCAGACAAACTGCTCGCTCTGGACTGGGTCACCTGGTACGAAACACCCTCCTTTATGGTGGAATCGCTGGTGGGATATCGCTATCAGGTGAATGAGGACAACGGCGCCTATGATGTGCCCATCGAGTTCTCCGTCTTTTACATCCCTGGAAAATCCGACTTCACCCCGTATCTGGGCGGTGGGCTGGGTATCCACTGGATAGGCGTTCCTGAGTGGGATAGTATGGGGGAAAACTGGGATCAGGTAACCAGCAATGGCCTGGCCCTGAATCTCGGTGGCGGTGTAATGGGTTTTCGCACTTACGATTTCCGCATTGTGGTCGATCTCAGATACACCATGGTCTTTGCCGAGCTGGGCGATCAGGACAGTCACCAGGCCATCAGCCTTACCTTCGGAGTCACCAGCCCACGCAAGGGATCGAATGGACCCCGCGGTTGCTGCATTTTCAACTATTAACCGCGCCCGCAAATTCCCGGCGCCCCCGATGCAATGCAGGGGCACCACTCTTTCTTTCCCGGACATTCATGCCACTCACAAACACATGGGCGAGGCCCCCGAGAATTCTTTGGGGCCTCTTTCTATTTCTGGTCTGTTTTCCCCTGATCACCTCAGCAGGACTCTCCGGGGAGAACAGCAGCTGTGAACCCGATAGCCTGAAGGGAAAAAGTCCGCCCGGCTCTCCAGGTGGCACCTCTTCTCCCTCCCCCCTGACCTGGCCGGTCACCGCGGCCATCTCTCTCTACCAGAAAGTCCTCTCCCCCCAGCAGGGACGGGTCTGCGCCTTCCAGCCCACATGCTCCAATTTCGCCCAGGAGTCCCTCCGGAAATACGGGTTGCTCCAGGGCACTCTGATGACCTCGGACCGGCTTGCGCGCTGTCATCGTTGCGCCACAGGACACTATTCCCTCACAAAATCCGGTCGTGCTCATGACCCTGTAAAGGATCACCTCCTGTACAGGAAAGACCGGTTTCCGTCCCTCGAGCTGTCGGGAATAAACCCACCTTTTTCCGAGAAGCTCACCGGAGATAGCAATACCCTTCTGGCCTTTGCCAACCATCTGGCCTCTCAGGGAGACTACCGTGGAGCCGGTCAGCAATTCCTGGCCTTCTCGGCAAGCTCTCCGCAAAATCCCGGAAGCGGATGGGCTTCACTGCGAGCGGGCATCTGCTTCCAGAAAATGAGCCGTTGGCCCGACGCTACGAGTCTTTTCACAAACCTGTCCTCTCCCAAAACCGATCTCTCCCTTGCCCGGGAGGCAACCTTTCAGCTGGGCCTGACCCGGTATCTGTCCGGCGAGCCCATCGGAAACTTTCCGGCAGCAGCCAACCTGCAAACCTCATCACACCAGGACCGGGCGGCTCTATTGAACAGCTGGGCGCATCTGTGCCGGGGCGAGTGGTCCCTGGCCACCTCGGCTCTGGCCAGGGTGAGCCCCTCCACACCAGAAGAGTTCTCCGGGACAGCACGCATAATGAGAGAAAAGGCGACCTGTGGGTCTCATCTGCCCCAACGGAGCCCAGCGCTGGCCGCCCTGTTCTCCGCCATCGTCCCCGGCTCGGGCAAATGGTACGCCGGAAGGCCCACCGACGGCTTTTACTCCCTCCTCCTGGTGGGTACCAACATCGCCATCGCCTGCGCATACGGCCAGGATGACCAGTGGACCAAGGCCGGGCTTTTCGGGGCCGTGGGGTTCTTCTTCCACCTGGGCAACATCTACGGCTCGGCGGTGCAGGCCGAACGTTTCAACCACGGGAGGCGGCAGGCTTTTCTCCACGACCTGAGCGAGTCCACTCATCCGCAGAGGTGGCTTTGGGATCTGGGAGAGGACACCAGGCCACAGGATGAAACAATCACCACAGAAAAAACCCTGGCCCTGGCAGAAGATCTTTTTCAGGTGGGCCGGTATGACCGGGCCATCACCGAGTACAAGCGGCATCTGTTTTTCTTCCCGCAGGACCCTCGTCGGGAGCAGGCTGAGTACAAAATCGGGCTGGCGTACCTGAACCTCAGCAACTGGGAAGAGGCCAGAGCCCATCTTAGAATCATCCACTCGGTGGAAGCTGCCGAAGAGCTACAGTACCGATCCCGGCTGCGCTGGGCCCAGAGCTTCCTCAGCCAGGACCTGCCCGAGCGGGGAAAATGGGCACTGCGGGAGCTGTTATCCAAGGGCCTGGTGGTAAAGAGGGAAGATCGGGGGGCTGAGGTTCAGTACTGGATGGGCGTCTGCGCATTGCGTCAGGGCGACTGGGTGGAGGCGGTGGGGGTCTTCCACGGTCTGGAAGGTAGGTCTCCGGAGACGACCTTGCGCCATCCCGCCCAACAATTATCCCGGGCCGCCCGAGAGGGTTACCATCTGCCCCACAGATCACCCACCCTGGCGACGGCCCTCTCCGTGATCATACCCGGCAGCGGGCAGGTTTACTGCGGCCGGTGGTGGGACGGCCTGTTCTCTCTGGCCCTCAATACCTCCGTGGGATATCTGACGGTGGAGGCCTTCCACGATGGCCGCCGGCTGGACGGGATGCTGCTGGCCAGCCTGCTGTGGGCTCGCTTCTACTTCGGCGGCCAGCAGAACGCCGCCCGCCATGCCCGGGAGTATAACCGGATGGTCCGTGAGGAGCATTTTATGACG
>CBDUWG010000338.1:0-2756 GCA_965370845.1 uncultured bacterium | reverse complement strand
CATACTCCATCATTGTTTATCAACTTTCTTCTTTTATAAAATATTCTACTCAAGACTTCTCAATCTTATCAATCCATCAGAAAACCATTTAAACCTTTACAAACACTTTTTTAACCCATAGAATGAAATAAACAGCCGAATCCATCTCTTATATGGAGGAATAGATGAAGGCTTTGCTGATAATTCCTTTACTCACGGTGCTGATACTATCGATCTCCCCCCTCCCCCATGCCCATCCCCTCCAGGACGACATCTTCTACCAGATCTTCCCCATCTCCTTCCGCGACTCGGACGGCGACGGGTTCGGGGATTTCGACGGTATTGTGGAAGCCATACCCTACCTGCAGGATCTGAGCATCACCGCCGTGTGGCTCAATCCGGTCTTCTACTCCAAGGCCTATCACGGATACCAGTATGTCCGCCACGACAGTCTCAATCACCGGTTCGGCAGCGAGGTCGAGTTCATCACCATGATAGAGGCCCTGCACGACGCCGGGATCGATATATACATCGACCTGGTGGCCTACGGGGTGAGCGAGGAGCATCCTTTCTTCCGGGATGCGCGGGGTAATCCCTCCTCAGCGTATGATCAGTGGTTCGCCTTCACCGACGACGGTAACTGGAACTACTTCGGCTTCGGCGGCGGATATAACGACTGGCAGGGCAACTGGATCACCCACGTCTTCTGGGACCACAATCACCAGCCGGTGCGGGACCACCTGGTGGACAAGCTTTCTTATTGGCTGGATCCCAACGATGACGGGGATTTTCACGACGGCATCGACGGCTTCCGCATCGATCATCTCTCGGTGGACTCGTGGTCGGAGTCGCAGTGGGGATATGACCTGCCTTTGTGGGACGATCTCACGGCCGGACTGCGGGAGGTCAATCCAAACGTACGCTTCATCGCCGAGGAATCGGACTGGGGCGGCTTGCACACAGAGTTATTCGATCACGGCATCGACGCCGCCTTCGGCATCCCGATCATGTTCGGGATCCATTACCTCATCGACATTCAGAACGGTTGGGACCTGGGTCTGTGGACCACGCTGCTGTTGGAGGAGCTGCCCGACCAGGGCCAGTGGCTGAGCATCCTGAACAATCACGATGTCACCCGGGCCCGCACCGAGCTGAGCGATGACCAGGACCTCTGCAAGCTGGCCGCCGTCATCCTGCTCAGCGGTCCGTTTCCGCCCTGCCTGTATTACGGCGAGGAGATCGGCATGCGCGGCCACAAGGTGGATTGGTACGGCAACGATGCCAACGACCTGCACATCCGCGAGCCCCTCGAATGGAACGCCGTTTTGACCGTCCCGCCGCATGCCCAGTGGTACCAGGGATACTCTCAATACAGCAGCAATCAGTTCGCTCAGGACAACGACGGCGTCTCGGTCGAGGAGCAGGACTCCGACAGCACCTCTCTGCTCAATCATTATCGCTCTCTGGCTGCCCTGCGCACGGAGCATGCCGCCCTGCGCACTGGTGAGTTCGACCCCGTCTGGGTGGACGATGAGCGGGTCTATGCCTGCCTGCGGCACGACGACACCAGCTCGGTGCTGGTGGCCGCCAACCTGGCCGACGGGCCGGTGAACCTGGAGGTGGACTTCGCCGGCACGCCCCTGGGCCTGCTGGAGCGAACGGTGACCGATATCTGGCAGGGCCGGAGCTATGACGATATTACCATCGGAAACGGCGACCAGTACCCGCTGCACCTGGACGCGCAATCGGCCGTCATTCTGGGCATCGGCGGGGCCATCGACACCAGCGAACATCGACTGATCTTTCAGCTCGACCTGTCGGACTGGGATCCCGATGCGGACCTCTTTCCACCGGAACTACGCGGCGACAAGTACCCCCTGAGCTGGTACTACGGTCAGTCCATGGACGAGGTGACCGACGGCGTCTGGCAAACCGAAGTCGAGTGCAAGGGCTCCCTCCACGGCCAGACGGTGGAATATAAGTACAAGCTGTCCGGCAGGGGGTTCGCGGACCATTCCACCGGCTGGTCGCCGGATCCCAACCTGAGCTTGGTGGTGGACACCACCCAGCATCCGCAGACCTTGACCTACAATGGCACGGGCTGGACACCGCCGTACCGGGAACATCCGCTGCGTTTCGTCATCGACCTGTCTCATTGGGAACAGCAACCCTTCCAACATGACCTGGAGGTGCGCGGGGACTTTGAGCCTTTGAGCTGGTATGAGGGCATAGACATGGAGCATCAGGGAGGGGGCATCTGGAGCAAGACGGTGACCATGACCGTGGCCCAGAACACCTGGTTCTACTATAAATTCAAACTGAACGGACCGCAGTTCTCCGGCCAAGGCGAGGGCTGGACCCCGGGCGGGAACCGCTATGTCTCGGCGGATCTCAACGGGGACACCCTGGTCGTCGTATACGACGGCGACAGCTGGCATCAGCCGTATGAAACTCCTGTTGACGCAGAGAACGAATCCCCTCTACCCAAAAAATTCCATCTATATCAGAACTATCCCAATCCGTTCAACACCGCTACCACCATCCGCTATGACCTGCCGGAGAAAAGCAGAGTGCAGGTGCACATCTTTAACGTGAGAGGTCAATTGGTGGAGAGACTGGTGGACGAGAAACTCGACGCCGGCGAACATCATATCATTTGGGACGCCAAGAACCTGAGCTCGGGAATCTACTTCTATCGGATCATCGCCGGAGAGCATCGGGCGACGGGGAAGTGTCTGTTGGTGAAGTGAGAGAAAGTGGCAATGACAATGGCAGTG
>CBDUWG010000337.1:0-2774 GCA_965370845.1 uncultured bacterium | reverse complement strand
TGAACACAAACCCACCACCACCGGTGATCATCCTGTGAACCTTGCCGGCACACTGCGGACACTGCTTCAGGGGCGCATCTTTCATCCCCTGAGACCGCTCGAACTGATATCCGCACTTCTCACAGCGATATTCATAGGTAGGCATTCGTCTTCCTCCGTGAAAAATCACCGTTCGATACACACAAGCCTAGCTCCTCTGACCTGCCGAAAGATGGCCCCCTCCTGGATGTGTCGGATGATCACCTGGGGGTCCGCAGCCTGAACCCCGCAGAGGGCGTTCAGGCCGTAATCGAGAAGAACCGGTGACAGAGGCGTGGTGGCCCCCAGCATGATGCGGAAGCTGTCCTGGCGGCACTTCTGCAGTATCTCCGGCAGGGTGTGGTTGATCAAAGTGGTGGCGCTGATGGCCACCACATCGGCCTGAGGCAGAACCCGCCCGGCCTCGCTTTCCGGCAAATCGCCGGGGCGCAGCCGTTGTTCGATGACCCACAGGGTTTCGACATGATCTCTCAATCTGGCCACAAAGGGAAAGTGGCCGATGACGGCGACCTTCCTGCCGGCGCCTCTCTCGGCCAACAGCTCTTCCGCGTTGATCTCTTCTCCCTTAACCCTGGGCAGCATGGAGTTAATGGCCGCCAGGCCGATGCTGGCCTCTATCAGGCTGTCCGAATTGGCCAGCCGGCAGAGCTCCAGGGCTGTTTTGTCCGTCAAACGGCCGGCTTCCTCCACCGGCCGGGACGGATGGCCGGGACACTCATCCCGCAGCGTCGATGCCAGACCCAGATAACGGGTCCACACGGCGGTCCAGTATGCGCAGACCCGCACCTCCCGGACGGGATGGTCCGGGCCCAGTGCGGCGATTAGGTCATCGATAGGTGACATTCCGTTGTTCCTCTCGGGTCAGCGGTTCTCTCAAGCGATTAGCCTTGCGATTGTTGAATGCCAGCTGCGGGATCGGAAATTCGGATACTGGATTCTGGAGAAAAACTGTATCTATTCGGAAAGCGCCTCTGTTTAACCAGCATCCAGGATCGGTTTTTCCTTTCTCGACTCTCTAGTCTCGGCTTTTGCATTGTCTTAGACTTTATCCAGGATCCAGCATCCAGGATCAAGGATCGGTCTTTCTTTCAACGAGTCTCGAGTCTCCGCTTTTGCATTGTCTTAGACTTTAACCAGGATCCAGCATCCAGGATTCAGGATCGGTTTTTCCTTTTTCCCTCAATGATCGCAGATGTTATCGCCCGTCTCCAGCGTGCCGTCCAGATACTTGCCGACCAGTTCATCGGGCGTTAGAGAAGGGGCGCCGATGAGCACGTGGATACCATGTTCCTCAAAGTGCCCCTGGGCCCGCTGACCCATCCCCCCGGCGATGATCATGTTGGCCCCCTGCTCATGGAGCCATTTGGGCAGAACCCCCGGCTCGTGCGCCGGTGGGGTGATCAAGGTGGTCTGGACGATCCGGCCATCGGTCACCTCCACCAGGGCGAATTGCTCACAGTGACCGAAATGCATGGCCAGCTTCCCCTGAGCCACAGGTATGGCGATTTTCATCGTCACACCATCTTCTTTCTGCGACACTTCTGCCTCGGGCTTGCTCGCAGAAGAGCTCTCTTTATTCTCCGGCTTGCCCATGCCGGCTAAAAGAGTCCGGATAACCCTTTCAAATGCCTTGGCCGTCTCGGTTTCGGAATATTCCGAGACAAAGGGCACTCCTTTATCCGAAGCCTCTACCACCTGTGGATCCATGGGGATCATACCCAGAAAGGGCACATTCATCTCCATGGCCATGCGCTGGCCGCCGCCCTTTTTGAAGACCTCGATCTCCTTGCCGCAGTGAGGACAGATCAGCCCGCTCATGTTCTCGATCACGCCCAGCACGGGCATTTTCACCTGGCGACAGAAGGTGATGGACTTGCGCACGTCGATGATCGATAGGTCCTGTGGGCTGGTCACCACGATGGCCCCATCCAGGTTGGGGATGAGCTGGGCCACTGAAAGCGGTTCATCTCCCGTACCCGGAGGCGAATCGATGATCAGGTAATCCAACTCGCCCCACTCCACATCCTTGAGAAACTGCTTGATGGCCCCCATCTTCAGAGGTCCCCGCCAGATAACCGCCATATCCTTATCCCTCAGCAGAAAACCCATGGACATGACTTTCAGATTTTCGCTCATCTCGATGGGCTGGATGGTATCGCCTCCCATCCGGGGCACCTGATCTTCAATGCCCAACAGTTTGGGAATGCTGGGCCCGTGGATGTCCACGTCCAGCAGCCCCACCCTGTACCCGTCCTGGGCCAGGGTGATGGCCAGATTTGCGGCCACCGTGCTCTTGCCCACGCCGCCCTTGCCGCTGAGCACCATGATCTTCTGTTTGATTTTGCCCATCCTCTGACTCAGGGCCTCCTGGTCCAGCTCCTGCTGTTTCTTGAAATCTATGCTCTGCTGATCAGCCTTTGCGTTCATCTGTGCTCCTTTGTGAAAAGCCGTGGATCGTGATCCGAGATTCGACATTCGAGATTCGAGACTAGATATTCGGGGGTCTGGACTTTTCAATTTAAAATTTGCACTTTGCAATTTGAAATGAATCTTTTTGAAGGGGGAGGTTTCCCCCTGGCTCTGGCCAACGTGGCTTCGCCACCGGGACGCTATCGTCGGCTGTCGCCGCCGATGCCGTCCTTCCTCCGGCGGCCGGCACGCGTCCCGCGTTGTCCTTCGCCACCCCCTCGTAGCGGGGTGAGGCAGTTGGTGCCCGCTGAGGGTATGGTAGTTTT
>CBDUWG010000336.1:0-2775 GCA_965370845.1 uncultured bacterium | reverse complement strand
GACTGATTATAAACTGATCCTGTCCGAAAGGTAGAGGTATATGCAATTTGCGTTGAAACGACTTCACACCGGTATGTTTTTCCGATTATTCTCCTGCCTCCTGCCTCCCGCCTTCCGCCGACAGCCTAAAGATTTCGGCATCAGGAGATGCCTCCTACGGCACATTGCCATTGCTATTGCCATTGCAATTTTGTTTTTCTGCCAACTGCTCCTGCCAACTGCCACTGTTTTTTCCGAGCCCATCTACATCAGCTTCCTGTGGCACATGCACCAGCCCATCTACTGGCCCTATGAGAGTATCGTGGATACCGAAGCAAGAGGGGTTTACGGCTTCAGCCTATACACTGTCCACGACGACCGGGTGGGGCCGTATACCGACTGGCCCATAGACGCCGTGGAGACGGGCATGGGGGCGTCCGGCAACGTCGGCGACCACTTCGGAGCCCAGGTGAGCTTTTCCGGGTCGCTGATGGAGAACCTGGACAACCTCAAGGACGACGGCGACCTTAACTTCGCCACCTGGGAGAGCCGCTGGATTAGCGGCCGGGGATACAGCACCACGCTGGGCCATCCGCGGGTGGAGATGGTCGCCTTCGGGCACCATCATCCGATCATGCCGCTGATCGACCCCGATGCCGTCAGCCGGCAGATCGCCAACCACCAGGAGATCTTCTGCGATAACTTCGGCTGCACTATCCCGTACTCCCGGGGCCTGTTCCCCCCGGAGAACGCCTTCGGCCCGGAGGCCATCCCCGGCGTGCTGGCCGGGGGCGTGGAGTGGGTGATGGTGGACAACATCCACCTGCAGCGGGCCTGCCTGGGCTACCCCTGGAGCTCCGGGGGAGATGTGCTGGAGCCCAACACGGCCGACCAGATCAACCCCGATCCGGGAGACTGGCTCAGCCTGACCGGCCTGTGGGCGCCCACCCCGGTGTCGGGCCAGTGGAGCTACCAGCCACACTGGGCGGAGCACGTCGATCCGGCCACCGGCCAGACGCAGCGCATCATGGTCATTCCCACGGCCCGCTACATGGGCAACGAGGACAGCCGCGGGGGCTTCGGGGCGCTGCAGTACGAGACGGTGATGAGCCAGCTTGAGCCCTACAACACCGACCCCGACCACCCCATCCTCATCGTGCTGCACCACGACGGGGACAACTACGGCGGCGGCACCGACAGCTATTATCACAGCAACTTCGACAACTTCGTCGACTGGTTGGAGGATAACCCCACACGCTTTGTCTGCACGACCATCGAGGACTACTTGGAGATGTACCCTCCCGATTCGACGGACCTGATCCACTTCGAGGACGGCTCCTGGGTGGGGGCCGACGCCGGGGATCCGGAGTTTCACAAGTGGAACGGCGACACCGGAGGTGGGGGATACAGCTCAGACCGCAACTCCTGGGTCTCTCTTGTTGCCGCCGCCAATCGCGTCGAGACGGCCGAGGCCATCGCCCCATCTGACCCGCATACTCAATTAGCCTGGCACTATTTGCTCAACGGACAGACCAGCTGCTATTTCTACTGGGACGGTACCCAGCCCTGGGACAGCCACCCCACCCGGGCGGCCAATTTGGCCGCGAGTGAGGCCGATCTGGTCACCGGCCCCGGATCGGACAGCGTGGGGCCAACCGTTCTTCCGCCCCAGAGAGAGCCTTACAACCCGGGCGGGAACGAGTTCGGCATCGCCCAGCCGGCCGATTTCACGGTGTGGACCCTGGTCTACGATCTCTCCGGGGTGGCAGCTTGCTCGTTGAAGTACCGGGTGGACGGCGACGGGATTAACTCTATTTCCTCCCATGACAATGAGACTTACGCCGGCGGCCCAGAGGTGGGTGCCTGGCAGAGCCTGGCCATGAGCGGCTCCGACCTTCCGCCCTCATTGACGGATCCCCTGCCCATCTACCGGGCCCGGCTGTATCAGGCCGAGATCGCCGGCCAACAGGAGGTCCTCCTGGACTACTACGTGGAGGCCACGGATAGCCTGGGCAATCCCACCCGCTCGATCATCAATCACGTTTACGTGGGTCTGGCCGGGAGCTCGCCGGGAGATACTGTGGCTTACTGGCATCCGCAGGAGCCGGAAGCGGGGGATACCCTGGCCATCTACTACGACCCGGTGGCCGGGGCGCTGCCCGACGGGACGGACCCGGTGTACATCCACATCGGCCACAGCGGCTGGCAGGAGATCATCACCCCGGATCCGGCCATGACCTATCGTCCCAGTATCGAGTACTGGAAGTATACCTACGATATACCCGTGGGGGCCACCAGCGTGGATTTCGTGTTCACCGACGGTCTGGGCAACTGGGACAACAACTTTGGGGGGGACTGGCACGTGGCCGTCTCCGGAGGGGGCAGCGGTTTCGTCATGGACGGCAACCTGGACCCGGGGGCCGTACAGGTGGCCACAGGCGGGGACATGGATCTGTGGGCCGGCTTCAACGGAACGGAGTTGTATGTGGCCACCCAGGCGGCAGCGTCGGCGGACGACCGGTTCATCTTCGTGGCCCAGACACCGGGGAACATGCGCGGCGCCCCCTGGGCCAAGAGCGGGCAGGTGGCCGATTGGGATGCCTATTTGGCCAACGAGGGCCTCAACGGCTATAACGCCTGGTACGACAAGGAGGGCACCGCCCACAGCGCCGCCGGAGCCTATCTGGAGGGCTCCTTGGACCTGCAGGGTGAGTTCGGGTCTATTCCGTCGTCGGTCTGGCTGGCGGCCACCTCGTATGGAACGGCCGATGGCGGCCAGCTCTTGGATCAGGCGCC
>CBDUWG010000335.1:0-2807 GCA_965370845.1 uncultured bacterium | reverse complement strand
AAATTTATCCCTCCACCACCCCACAAGTGGCAGTAAGCAGTCGGCAGGAAACAGGCCTTTTCACGAGCACGAACACGTTATTTCCCTGATCCCTGATCTCTTTATGCTGAACAAAAGCAAACAATCACAATAACACTCAACCAACAAGGAGCAATGCATGAAAAAACAGCATGTTAAGACCAAACTGCCCGGGCCCAAGGGCCAGGCCATCATTGACCTGGACAAGACCTACATCTCTCCCTCCTATCCGCGTTCCTATCCCATGGTTGTGGCCAAGGGAGAGGGCATGTACATGGAGGACCCCGACGGCAACCGCTTTTTAGATTTCATCGCCGGGATAGCCACCGTCACCACGGGACACTGTCATCCAGATATCGTCAAGGCCATCAAGCGGCAGGCGGAAACGCTTATCCACACCTGCGGAACGGACTTTTACTACGAGCAGCAGGCGGCCATAGCCAAGAAGCTCTCGGATATCTGCCCGGGAGATGGGCAGAAGCGGGTCTTTCTGACCAACTCAGGCACCGAGTCCGTCGAGGCGGCCATCAAGCTGGCCCGGTACAAGACCAAACGACCTTTGTATCTGGCCTTCTACAATGGTTTCCACGGGCGATCCATGGGATCTCTGTCCTTCACCAGCACCAAGACCGTGCAGCGCAAGGGTTTCTTCCCGCTGATGCCCGGTGTCACTCATGTTCCTTTCGCCAACTGCTACCGCTGCGCCTACGGTCAGACCTACGGCAAATGCGATTTTGAGTGCGTCAAGATCTTGGAGGATGTTCTCTTCCGCGGAGCGGTGCCCCCGGAGGAGGTGGCCGCTCTGATCAGCGAGCCCATTCAGGGGGAGGGAGGCTACGTGGTGCCGCCCCCCGAGTTCTTCGGTAAGATCAAAGAGGTGCTGGACAAGTACGGCATCCTGTTCATCGCCGACGAGATCCAGTCGGGCATGGGCCGCACGGGGAAGATGATGGCCATCGAACACTGGGCTGTGGTGCCGGACATCATCACTCTGGCCAAGGGACTGGCTTCGGGCATGCCCCTGGGGGCTTGCGTCGCTCCCCGGGACTTGATGGACTGGCCGTCCGGGGCCCACGCCAATACCTTCGGCGGAAATCCCATCTCCTGCGTGGCTGCCCTGGAGACCATCCGGCTGATCGAAGAGGGGCTGATGGAGAATGCCGTCAGGCAAGGTCAGAGGTTGCTGGATGGACTGTTGCAGATCCAGAAGAACCATCGGCTCATCGATCGCGTCAACGGCAAGGGGCTGATGGTCGGCCTGGAGGTGGTCAAGGACAAGGCCACCAAGGAGTATGCTCCGCAGGAGCGGACGGCCATCGTCACCAGGGCCTGGCAGAAAGGCCTGATCTGCTTCGGGTGTGGTGTGAGCACCATCCGCTTTTCACCACCGCTCATCGCCGAGCGCGAGCACATCGATACGTGTCTGCAGATCTTCGAGGAGGCTGTCTCCGAGGTGGAGAGTTAAGAGAGTTGAGAGAGTTGGGAGAAGCAGATCCCGGTTCCCAGTAATTCCTCAAGGCTCAGGTTTCCAGGATCGGGGATCGGGGATAGGGAGTAGGGGAACGAGGTATGGCATCTGAAGGTGGTTAAGAAAATCAGAAAACAGGGTTCATTTCACCATCCGTCCGGAGGAGCTATGACGATGCCGTGGGCAAGGAGGGCAAGATGATGAGGAGTATCCCCGCATGGCTCTGGCTGTTCCCCATTCTGCTGTTTTTAGGCTGCGGTCACATCTATCAGGGCATCTGGCCTTCCTTTCCGGATGAGGGAACCCTCACAGGCAGGGTCATCCTGGAATCTGGCCGCGGTTTTGAGGATGTGGACGTCAGCTTGATCTACCAGGAGGATGAACAGGGGTCGGAGGAGATCAGGGAGCTAACCTTGAGCCAGAGAGGAGAGTTTCGGTTTGAGGAGCTTCTGCCGGGGGAGTATTACCTGGAGATCATCAAGCCCCGCTATGACCCATATTTCTATCAGTTCCAGCTACAGGAGGATGAAAGGATATACTTAGAGGTGGAGCTGAAGCGCTATTCCATCCCCGAGGACGTGTGGCAGGTTCTGGTGGTGGGGGATTTCATGGATTGGGATCCCCAAAAGGCTTTGCCCATGACCGATGATGATGGCGATGGTCTGTGGGAGACCGCTACGCCGCTTCCTGCCGGCAGGTACAGCTACAAGTACATCATCAACGGGTTGCCGGAATGGTTTATCGATGTGGACAGCAGGATATACGAGCCGGACGGTTTGGGCTATTACAGTTCGGTAGTTGAGATTCTGGAAGCCCGGCTGGTGCCCTTTGTTCTGGACACCAATGATCCCTGGTTCCGCCGGGCGGCCCTGGAAACCCCGGCGCGCGAAAATGGCACAGGCCAGGTATACTGGGAACCGGAGGAACCGCGCAGGGGGCAGGAGATCGCCATCCTCTACGATCCCCGGGGAGGCCCCCTGGAGGATGCCGAGCAGATTTTCTTACACTGGGGTGTTAATGGCTGGATGGTGCCCCGGATGGACCCGCCTGGGACCAGTGAGTTTGGGGATGGTCAGGCTGTTCAGACTCTCATGGAGCAGCTATCCGGGGGATCGTGGTGGGTGGTGGTTCCCACCGATCAGGATGTTACAGTCGTGGATTTTGTCTTTACAGATGGCCAGAATTGGGACAACAACCAGACCAGGGATTGGCACGTGCCGGTGCGTTGAGGAAGTGAGGAGTTTAGAGAGTTCAGAGAGTTTAGAGAGTTCGGAGAGTGAAGAGATTGAGGTTCGGGGCAGGAAGTGAAATGCAGAATGAA
>CBDUWG010000334.1:0-2815 GCA_965370845.1 uncultured bacterium | reverse complement strand
CACACACTTTCCTCTTATTACCACTTTACCATAAATCGGAAAATTTGTCAAGCCCTTTTTTTCTTTGTTAGAACCCTTTTGGAATCGAGGGAGATGGGCTCTCATCGCTGTGGAGATTTTTCAGCTGCTTTCTTCTATTGAAAACCGCCAATTTTGTCGAGATAAATTTGCTCTCTGTGGTGAAATCGATTTGGTTAAAAAAAAGCCGCCGGGACGCACGCCCCGACGGCTTTTCGTCATGCGATGTGTCGCCTGATTATCTCAGGAATGACATCTTCTTGGTCTCGGCAAAGGTGCCGCTGGCCAGACGGTAGAAGTAGATGCCGCTGGAGACCAGCTCGTTGTGCTGGTTGCGTCCATCCCAGCGAACTTTATGCATTCTGGCGTCAAGCTGTCCATCCACCAGGGTGCGCACCAACTGGCCGGTGGTGTTGTAAATCTTCAAGGTGGTGTTTCCGGCCTGGGCCAGCCTGAACTCGATGTGCGTGTCAGCGTTGAACGGGTTGGGATAGTTCTGAGCCAGCCAATACTCCGTCGGCACCGCACCGGAGGACTTGGGTGTTGCCGTGGCCATGAAGTCGTGCATGGTTTCCCGGCCATCCAGGCTCACGTCCGAGATCCTGTAGGAGTACTGGGTGCCGGCGATGACATCCTTGTCGATCCAGGTGTAGGTGCGCGGTGCATCGCTGTTGCCCTGGCTTTCCACGAAGGAAATCTTTTCGCCGTCACGGTAGATGTTGAAGCCGGCGTTGTCCACCTCGCTCTGTACTCTCCAGCTCAGCTCCACCATCTCCTGGGCACCAATGGCCGTGAAGCTGGTCAGCTCCACCGCCACGGGCTCGCCAGCCCACTCGAAGACTCGGAACCAATTTCGATCAGTTGGGACACCACTTCCATAAGTGATGACCACCTCGCGCCTCCCGTCTCCATCCATGTCCACAGGCGGTACGACCACCCCATACGGGACACCGCTACCGGAGATGTCCGTGACCATAGTGTATTGAGTCCAGTCGGAAGGGTTGGTGGGATCTGTGCCACTGAACTCGAAGTCGTATACATCGCCGGTGGCGTTCCAAGTGGCGTTGTAGAGGTCTTCTCCATCGGAGCCGGCGCCGTGGTCCTGATCGCCGATATCAAATCCATAGACACTCGCACTCGTGGACAGAATAAAGACGTTGCTGGCATAGGTGATCAGACTAACATCAGAGCCGCCGGTGACGCAGACCAATGTCCCGTGGTTGTAGATGGCGCCATAGACCTCGTCGGCTCCGTCGTTGTTCAGATCGGCCACCCCGAAGTCGTCCAGGAAAACACCATCATAACCAGCATCAAGCTGTAAGTTAGTCTGGTAAGCATACGTGTTCGGTCCGGTGGCCTCCACAATATACAGATCGCAAAAATCCCAGACCCCGAAGATGGCCTCCTTGTGGCCATCCCCGTCCATGTCGCCGATCTGGGCGTTGGTAGGGCTTCCACCGAAAGGATGAGCACCAGCGCGCATGAATGCTGCCTCTTCTACCCAGGTGTGAGCCCCCTGGAAGTCGCCAGTTACCGATAGGATAAACAGACCATCTTGGGCGGAGGTAATTGTGTTGTCGCAGGTCACCAGCTCGTTGTCCCCGTCTCCATCCACGTCCCCGATAGCGAACCCTTCTGTGCGGAAACGTTCTGGGTTACTGGGATTTGTTTTGTAAATGGAGGCGGCAGCCGCACCATAGCCGTTATCTGTAATTCCATCCCACTCGTAGACATGGATGCCGCCCTCATAGGTGGCGCTCCAGGTGCCATCGCAGACCCCGAAGATGATCTCGCCGACACCGTCGTTGTCCATATCACCGGTTCTTACGCACCGAACGGTAGTTCCGTTGGAGCCGGGAGAACTCCACACGTGCGTCAGAGTGTTGTCGCCGGTCACCTCGTAGACATGGACCTGGCAACCATTGTCGTAATCGGTGACGATGATCTCGTACAGGCCATCCTGGTCCAGGTCCGAGCCGGCGCAAGCCCCACGGATGTTATTGTTGGACAGGGGATCGTCGTTGGCAGGGCCATACGCGTATTGGAAAATGTTTTCACCATCAGCGGTCCAGGCCACAGATGCGGCCAGAAGAAGGCCCATAGCCAAGATAGCGAACGGAACGAATCGCTTGAGCATAATTCTGTACCCCCTTTCAAGGGAAAAGATGCTTCCATTTACTTTCAGACGAATAGAAACTCTTGCCATCACCTCCTTCGAGATATTGGAAGTGAGGTATTCTTGGTGAACTCTACTCACCAGATGTACACACACTATCCTCTTATTTCCACTTTACCATAAATCGGAAAATTTGTCAAGCCCTTTTTTAAGTTTTTTTAAGTTTTTTCATAAGATGGGAGACACTCCCCATCCGTGAGGAGTGCCTCCATTCGGTAAATCTTACCTGGTTTTGCTCTTGGTGACAGTTCTCTGTGGCGCGCCCTTCTTCTTGACCTCCAGCAGGCTCTTGTCGAACTCACCTGCCGTAGTCGACTTGGACGTGTACCCGGGCGTGCCTGTGGCCTTGACGATGTAATAGTAGTTGAGGCTCGTATTGCCGGCGCCGGTCTCGTCCAGATAGTAGCTGTTGGGGGTGGTGCCCAGCAGGTTCCCCGGTCCGGGCACGAAATCCGGCAGGGTGTCGCGATAGACAGCGTAACTGGAAACACCCTTGAAGCCGGGGCCCTCCCACTTGTCCACGTACCAGCCGTACTGGTGAGTGACGTACAATGCGGTTGCCGTGGGCAGCGACCAGGACAGGTAGATGTCATCGTCGAACGGAGGGGTCTCTCCGGCTCT
>CBDUWG010000333.1:0-2832 GCA_965370845.1 uncultured bacterium | reverse complement strand
ATCGACTTCGTCGCTCGTTTCAAGGGGGGAACCGGTTCCCCCCTTGACGCTCACCGGCTTCGCCGGCTCGCTGAACCCCCCGGTCCCTGCGGGACAAAGGCGTCAGGGGAATCCTTCCCCTGACTCCGCTACCCTTTTCTCTCTTAAGATTCAGTTGGAAAAAATACTATGCAGTAATCACTCTTACTTTTCTGCATTCCCCGAGTTTTCAGAGGGGGTAGCGTAAGACAGCGAGGCTGGCGGCCGGCCGAACGAACAGTGAGGACGGCATGGCCCGCAGGCCATAGCCAGCTGGTGCCCTGCAGGGGCACGCTGGCTGGAGCGAGGGGGAAGCCTCCCCCTCATAAAACATCATTTCAAATTGCAAAGTGCAAATTTCAAATTGTAAATTTACCCCTCCCTGCTCCCCAGAACCCTTTTGCGCACTCTAAACTCGCCCAACTCTCCAAACTCGCTAAACTCTATCCACATTTCCCCATTATTTCCTCAGCGCCGCTTTTGTAAGCTTGTGATCGGGTATCTCCACGTCGAAATCGATCTCGTCGATGATGTATTCGGTGCCCTCTCCCCGGGAGAGCATATCCTTGAAGATCATCCTTTTTGAGTACCAGCGGTTGCCGACCAGGAAGACCTCCATGATGCGGGTGGTCTTCAGCAGACGGCCGCTGCGGGCATAGCGATCCTGCCGCAGGGGCAGCCAGCGCTGAGTGTCTACCCACACCTTGCGGGAGTAATAGGCGATGTTCTCGACCTTGGCGGTCAGCTCCAGCACCCAGCACGGGCGGCCGTCCAGCTCATCTTTGCCGACGATGACGGCATCGTACTTCTCCCTCAACCTGTGATTTTCCATCATATCCTCGTAGGACAGATCCGAGCCCATCACCGACTGACGCAGCAGATGTCCGGAGATAGTGATGATACGATCGTTGGGCTCGGGAGTGTAAGTCCACAGCTTGTCGCCGAGTCTGAGCATCTTCTTGCCTTTTTCCCGGGGGGGAGAGAGATACTCGACAAAAGCGTTATCTTCACCCTTTATCCAGGATTTTGATCTTATTGTGCGCGTGCCGCTGCGGCCGTGAACGATCATTGTGGAGATGCTTATGGCCTGATCGACAACTAGGTTCTGGTCGACTCGCCGGAGAATTTCTTCTCCCGAGGGTGCCGGAATCAAAGCCGGAGAGGAAGTCTCCGTAGAATCTCGAGCGAGTTCCTGGGCTAAAGCAGTTCCGGCAATGAATACCATACACAGAAAAGCAATCGGATATTTCATGTTTCCAGCTCCTTGAAGAGTTGGGCCGTCTGGCGTCTGAAGATGTTGATCCCGGAGATGGCGCTTCCCAGGAAAGTGGCCAGCAGCCCGGGGAGAAACCCGATATAATAGCTGGCCGGGGTGATCTTCGCTCGCATGATGTTGGCTATGAGCATGGTGGAACCTTTCATCATGCTGGAGATGTCCAGCCCCACCTCCTGGAGGTAATAGGAGAGTCCCAGACCAACAGCCGTTCCAATGATGGAGCCGACGATCCCCACCAGGAGCGATTCAACCAAAAGGAAACGGTACACCCGACCCTTGGACTCGCCAATAGCCAGGCGCACCCCGATCTCGCCGTATCGTCTGATACCAGCCATCAATCCGGCATTCCACAGCACAAGCGACATGACCAGGAAGAAACCGAACAGGATTATGGTCACCCTTTGATCGACCATGTCAAGGTATTCGCCAAGGCCGTTCTGCTCTCTCAAGGTCAGCATGATGGGAGAAAAATCATCCTGCGGATCGCCGATGTGGGCATTGAACCTGGCAGCGATTCTATCGGCAGCCCGTTCGTTGTAGACCAGATTGGGGAAAAATCCCAGGACTTCGGCTGCGTTGTTCTCCATATCGAGAGCGTACTGGATGTCGGTGAGGTCGGCGATCATGGTATTGCGATCAAGAGGGCCGATCCCGAATCGGATGGTGCCCACCAGGGTGAAATTCTGAACGGCCATGCCTCCATTGGCGGTGGAGCTGATCAGCGTGGCCACATCGCCAATCCCGGCATCCAGACGCCTGGCGAATTCCTCGCTGATGATGATCTCTCCCGTTTTCTCAGGCAAATGCCCCCGTATCAAAGCTTTCTCCAGGTTGAGACGCTCCTTTTCCATTGAGTTGGCGCTCGTAAGGTCAACGGCTAATCCGAGGGTAGGCCCCTGGGCGCGCGTCTCGCCGTATTCATCCGGGAGATCGAGGAGCCCGCCGAACTTGATACGCGCCGCCCATTCCATCTCCGGATAGTCTCGCTCCAGGCCAGATAGAAATTCATCCACATTAATGATGGCCAGATCGTTTGGCAGCTGGCCGGAGATCTCCTGATATCCTCTGGTGCTGATCTTGAGGTGTCCCGTATCCAGCTTGGCATTGCTGCGGACCGTTTCATCCATTATGCCGTGCATGAAGCAATACATCAGGATGGAGATCATGACGCCCAGGGCGAGGATGATCACAGGGAAGAGACTCCTGTGTCTATCCCTGATTAATCCCTTCAGCAGAAATCTTATCATTACCTTTTCCCCCTCAGGGCATCCGTCGGTTTGAGCTTGGCGATCTTTGATGCCGGCAGAAAACTGACAATGGTGACGGCGACGAGCACCAGCAGTGTGGTCCCCAACAGTAGTCGAAGGCCATAGGTGGGGTAGAGTACCTGGGGCACTGCTATTCCCGTATTCATGTGTATTTCCGGCACACGAAGGCCTTTGGAGAGCGTCAAGGCAAATAAAGGGATACCGTAAATCGCTCCCACGATCAAGGCCAGCAGGCCATGCAGGGCACCTTCGAAGGTGAAAAGACCGATG
>CBDUWG010000332.1:0-2833 GCA_965370845.1 uncultured bacterium | reverse complement strand
CCTGACCGGCGAGGGGGTGGGCCAGTTCGTTTTGGTCAACAATGACGGCGGCGCCCCCGGCTACACAGAGGAGGTGGGCGAGTGGCTTAACAGCAACGGGACGGCCAACTGCCCGGGAGTCTCCAACACCACCAGCCGCTACGCCATCCAGAGCACCAATGCAGGGGCCACGGCCACCTTTACCCCGGACATCCCTATCGAGGGCTTTTACCGTATCTACTATGCCGGGCCGCTGACGGATAACGCCAGCAATCATGCCCTGATCGTGATCCGTCCCTGGGGCTCAGCCGAGGATTCCACGTATATCAACCAGAACACCGTATACTCCTGTGACTGGAAACTGTTGGGCGTCTATTATCTCGTCTCCGGCACGGAGAACAGCGTTTCCATCATCAACGACGGTACCGGCATAGGATACGTCCTGCGCGCCGATCTGATGAAGTTCGTCAACGTCCCCGACTTCCCGGTCATCTACATGCCCACCAACCGGCACACCTTCGCCGACGTGCCCATTGACGAGTCCCGGCAGTGGTCTTTCAAGATCCAGAACGTGGGCAACACGGACATGACCATCTTCAACATCATCAACACCAATCCCGATTTCTTCACCCTGGAGACACCTACCAGTTTTCCGGTAACCGTCCCCGGATTGGACAGTCTCATCGCCACGGTGAGCTTCAATCCAACGGAGATCGACTCCTTTGAGGCCACCCTGCGCATCGCCAGCGACGCCGCCAATTACGACACCATCGGCGTCTATCTGGACGGCAACAGCATCGGCAACTGGGTCCAGGTGGACAACAGCGACGAGTTCGGCTTCACCATGGGCCATTACGAAGAGGGAACCCCTGTCGTCGAAGACACCTCCTGGCAACTGTCCACCTCCATCTACGGGATCAACGAGACCAGCCTGTTCACCACCCTGCTGTGGCACCCGGATGCCTTCTGCAAATGGGTACCCGACGTGCCGGTCACGGCTCAATACGACGTCTATGCCTCCTCAGTGCCCAGCCAGAACTCATGCGATCGCACTCCCTACTTCGTGCACTACTCCCTGGGCCTGGTGGACACCGTTCAGGTGGACCAGAACACCACCACCTCCGACAACGTCTGGCTCTACCTGGGCCGGTACGAGTTCGTGGAGGGGACCCTGGGCTACGTTGAGTGTATCGTCGACACGGCCATCATCCAGCCCACGGAGGCGGACACGACGGTGGTCAGGTGCGACGCCATCAAGCTCACGGAAGCCCCTACCGGTGTTGAGCTGGCCACCTTCTTCGCCGAGCTGGGAGATGGTCGGGTGACGGTGCGCTGGTCGACCACCGACCAGTACCACCTGCATGGCTTCAACCTCTACCGGCTGACCGACGAGGCGGCACGTCCCCGGCCAAAGGACCGCATCAACCAGCAGATCTTCCGCGGGGAATCGCCGTATGTCTATGTAGACACCCGCGTTCAGCCCGGCGAGGTCTACTACTACTGGCTCGAGGATATCGACGAGACTGGGACCAGCTCCTTTCACGGGCCCGCCGTGGCCGACCTGAGCGGCCTGGTGCCGGGCACCTACCAGCTCTCCCAGAACTATCCCAACCCCTTCAACCCGGAGACCACCTTGCGGTACGCTCTGCCCCGGGATGGACAGATCCGGTTGAAGATCTTCAACATCCGCGGGCAGCTGGTCAAGACCCTGGTGGACGGGGAGCGGAGAGCCGGCCATTACAGCGTCGTCTGGAAGGGACGGGACGACTGCGATCGTCCGGCGGCCTCGGGAATCTATTTCGTCCAGATGCAGGCTGGCGACTTCCGCCAGATTCGCAAGCTGGCGCTAATCAAGTAAGGGGGTGTGGCCAAGATGTTGAGAAAATCGTTCTTTGCGGTTGTTCTTGCAACCCTCTGCCTGAGCTCTCAGAGCCCTGGGGACATCCTCAGAGTGACCGATGAGCCCACTCAACTCACTCCCCAAGGACAGTACTTCATGCATCCCCTCTGGTCACCCAGCGGGGACCGGCTGATCCTGGCTGGCCGCAACTACCAGGGGCTCTGGCACATGGACCGTCAGGGAGGTGAGCCACAACAGATCTGCGACCGGCTGGGGGCCGGCTTCGGCCCCACCTGGTCCCCCGACGGCCAGAGGATCGCCTGCCGGGTGTCCATGATCCAGGAAAAAAGAAAGCTCAGCGCCATCGCCGTCTATGACCTGGATAAGGGGACGGCCACGGAGCTGACCGATTACCTGAAAGAGCTGGAACTTCCCCAGTGGATAGACCGGGGCCGCAAGTTGTTCTTCATCTCCGATGGGCAGAGCGAGACGGTGGAGGCCCCGGGAGCCACGCCGGCAGAGGTGGCCGGTGAGGATCTTCTTCTCTACCTGCGGGATGGGGCCATGGTGGTGCACATCTGTCCCGGCGACGAAAAAAATGTTCTTCGTCCCGTGGAGCAAGAGATCCTCTGGGCCGTTCTCTCCCCCGACAAGAAACACATCGCCTTCCAGGCCCTGGGCGCGCGGCTCTGTGTCGTGGGAATCGATGGTTCCGGTCTGGTCGATCTGGGCCGCGGCGAGCGGCCGCGGTGGTCCGCGGAAGGTCAATGGATCACCTACATGATCACCGAAGATGATGGACATCGCATTCTCTCCTCGGACATCTATGCCATCAGGCAGGATGGCGCCGGAAAGGTGGCCGTCACCCAGACCCCCGACCGGCTGGAGATGAACCCTGACTGGTCTCCCGATGGTGGGATGATCGCCTGCGACACCCGCGGGGATGGTGTGATCTTGCTGATTCCCGTAAAGACGGAGCGGGAGGACTATCCGCCGATGCGATGAGAACAGTGT
>CBDUWG010000331.1:0-2835 GCA_965370845.1 uncultured bacterium | reverse complement strand
CAATCGGACGGGCACGGCACGCCGTGCCCCTACAAAGAATTTGTCGTTGCCAGGAACACAGTGAGCCGAAGCCCTGAGCGTAGCGACGAAGCAATCTCGGCAGCCAGAAAAACCGAAAGGCTCAATAAAAATACGCTGGTTGCCTTTCTGAAGTATCTCAACAGAGGGTTTTTGCTAAGCAAAGAAAAGCAGGATCAGCTTAAAAACGAGATTGCTTCGCAAGGCTCGCAAAAACGGCAAAAAAACCGAGACTCCAGACTCGGGAATCGGGAAAAGAAAAAAACATAGCCGTGGTCTTGAGCATTACGGTCCCCGGATCCCGAATAGCGAAGCTCGTTACTGAATAAGAACACCAGACGCTTCGATTTCCGATTACCGACAATCCGATCCACGTAACGCATCTCGAGGCCGACAAACGACAACCGAATTTCGACTAAAAAAAGGGCCCTCCCGAAATCTCAGAAGGGCCCGGCACAGATTTATTCCATGATTTCCATGGACGTGATGTCGACATCCCCACCACTTTAATCAAAATCCATCTTCACAAAAGCTCAGCGCTCAATCATCGCTGTCCGTGTTGCCTTCAGCCTGTCTTGGCTCCGCCCGCTTATCAGACGCAGGCTTTTCTCCCAGATCTTCGACCTGTTCCAGACGGATTGATTCGTAGCCTTTCCGTTTGGCTGCCAATTCCCAATTAAAGATGGCATTAGATGTTCCCTCCCTGAGCTCTTTCACTTTGAAATACGTTGCTGTCTGCTCAGCTACATACACGCCCTGACAATCAGCGGTCAGAGTAATTTGCACCAAGGAGGGGTATTGGTCATTGATGGTGACGGTTTCCAGAAACACCGGATCTAAATAGATGACCGCCTCGCCATCCTGGAGCTGTCCCTGCCCCCGATCGAAGTGATAGACCTCTGCAGACTCATCAGCATAATGCAGACGGTAGCCGTATGTCTGGGTTTGCATCACGTCGCTGACTGTGCCCGATTTTGTGATATTCCCACTAACATGGAGGTTATCCACAACATTTAGACTGGCATCATTAGGGTCATGGATCCCGACGCCGTTTTCGGCCTGGAATGCAGTTCCAGCAATAAGAGTATTACCTGTGACATCGCCATTGGCTATGACATCGTCACCAACAATACAATCGTCATCGGCGACCAGATCGTCGGTGGCCGCGATATCGCCCGAATCATAGGAGGAAGATGGGGAGCCGGCTCTCATACACCCAAATGCATACACATTTCCGTTAACAGATAGCTTCTCCGCAAGACTCGATGTCCCGATGCCCACATTGCCGTCGCTCCCTCGGACAAACAAGGTATATGCATAAACATCTGATTCCACCCGGAAATCAACGTCTACGCTGCCCTCATTGATGACAACTTCATCCTGTGCGGTCTCATCAGCAGAAATCATCCACACATCACCAGCATACAGATCGATCTGGTCGCCTGTAAATTCGATGTACGTGTTTTCATCCCCGTTGTGGTAGAGGTGCTGGTTAAATCCGGCATCGCCAGCAACATCGAGTTTATAGGTTGGACTCGTCGTCCCGATGCCCACGTTGCCCGATGGGTCAATGGTGACCCTAGCAGTGTTACTCGTCCCCAAAACGAGCTTCAAGGCCTCTTGATTATAGAGGAAAGCCTCTCCTGTGCCGTTTAATCCGAGCTTGAGACCGTCATTAAGAGTGCTTCCTGTGGTACCATTGGTGAATTGGGTATAGCAAAGTTCACCTCCATCCTTATGGATATGCAGGTTCCTCTGGGGACTCGTCGTCCCGATGCCCACGTTACCAGTTCCACCTGGATTTAAAAGTATGTCACCATTAAGATACGTGGACAATTGCAGGCCGTTATTGCCGTCAGAAATTGATTTTATCGTGTGGTAATTTGAAGAATCAACATACCTCCCGATTCTAATTACTTTTTCAGCGCTTGCATTTCCACTAACTTTTATGTTACCAAGCACCTCAAGTTTCTCAGTTGGGCTCGTTGCCCCAATCCCCACATTCCCGGACACGGCGGAATACATGTCGTTTCCTGAAATCGTCCAGTCACCATCAGCCCCTCCGGCTGCGGCTTGCCAGCTTCCTACACCAGAGGCGTCCGAGGTCAAAACATGACCATTAGTGGCACCGGTCATCAGCTTAAAACCGGTCATCTGGGCTGTGCCATTCACATCCAGCTTCTCCGCCGGCGTCGTCGTGCCAACACCCACATTCCCGGCATCGTCCACATAAACGGCATTGGCCGGATCGCCATCGGCCGCGTCCAGGTGATCCAGATCCGCTTTGGCGACGTACTTGTCCCCCAACGTCGTGGTCCCCTCATAGAGATCCGGAGACACTCCGGAGCGGCCAAAATCATTGGCCACACTCGTAAAATCCGCCGCCTGCTGACCATCCAACAGATCAGCATCCAATCCGCTGCCGGCACCATCGTTGTCCGCCGTCCAGGCCGTGCCGGCGATCTTGCCGGGATCGATATCCGCCGTGGCCGAGACGTCATCGTCTGTGATCTCACCATCGGTGATCATGGCGCCGGTCACGCTGCCGGGCTGATCCTCGTTCACCCAGCGAGCATCCAGGTCAGGCAGCGTATGATCCAAAAGCTTCTCAGCGCTATTGCTCCGATGGCTGTAGGCCACGCTGACCAAAGGCTTGCGCGGAGAGAGCACCTCGGCGCCCACCTCCGTCTGCAGCCACAACGTGGCGCCGTCGAACAGCCCTGGCGGAAAGACCGTCACACTGCCCAGAAGGACCTGGAACAGACCGTTGCTGACATCCACCACCGGATGGGTCTCCGACCACTGGTCAGTCCCACC
>CBDUWG010000330.1:0-2845 GCA_965370845.1 uncultured bacterium | reverse complement strand
TTCCGCATCAGGTCCGACTCAGGGTGTCATAAGAAGACCATCTGACGGCAAGGTTCCCAAAGAGGTGGTTTTCGTACAGTGTGCCGGCTCACGGGATCCGGAGAAACACCTCCCCTACTGCTCGAAATTCTGTTGTATGTACACGGCCAAACATGCCTTGCTTTATAAACATCGCGTTCCCGACGGCCAGCCTTATATTTTCTATATCGATGTACGCACGGCGGGCAAGGGTTACGAGGAGTTCTATCAGCGGGTTTCTGAACAAGAAGGGGTGGTATACCTGCGGGGTAAAGTCTCCAAGATATTTCAAGACGGCGACGGACTGATGGTTTGGGGGGTCGACACCCTGACGGGGAAAAAGGTGGAGATTACCGCGGACATGGTAGTGCTGGCCACGGGCGCAGTACCTGCTGAAGGCAGCAAGAAACTCTTCGCCAACCTGAAGCTGGCTTGCGACGAGAATGGGTTCCTCAGCGAGGCCCATCCAAAGCTGCGGCCTGTGGAGAGTCTCACCCCGGGGTTTTTCCTGGCCGGGGCTGCCCAGGGTCCCAAGGATATTCCCGAAACTGTTGCTCAGGCTGGCGGAGCAGCCTCAAAGGTGATCGGCATGTTCTCGCAGGAGATCCTCCTTCACGATCCCATTGTCGCCGTGGTCGACGAGGACCTTTGCAGCGGCTGTAAGATTTGTATCTCCGCCTGTCCGTATGATGCCCGGGAGTTTGACGAGGAAAAGAATATCGTCCGGGTCAACGAGCTGTTGTGTGAGGGGTGTGGGGCCTGTGTAGCAGCCTGTCCTTCCGGGGCCACCCAGCAGAAAAATATTACCGACGATCAAATTCGCGAAATGGTGAAGGTTGTCCTGGGAGAATGACGATGTTTGAGCCCAAGATCGTCTGTTTTCTTTGTAAGTGGTGCACGTATGCAGGTGCAGATCTGGCTGGCACCTCCCGTCTGGAATATGCTCCCAACGGGGTGAACATCCGGCTTATGTGCTCCAGTCGGGTGGATCCCGAGCACATCCTGTGGGCCTTCGACCGGGGAGCCGACGGCGTTTTCGTGGGAGGCTGTCACCCTGGAGACTGCCATTATCAGGACGGAAATTATAAGACTTTACGGAGGGTTGAGCTTTTCCAGAGGGTGCTCAAGCAGTTTGGATTAGAAAATGGGCGGCTGAGACTGGAATGGGTTTCCGCCGCAGAGGGGAGAAAGTTCGCCCAAATTATGGATGAGTTTACCGAGCAGATCAGAGCTCTCGGCCCGCTTAAGTTAGGGTCGAGAAAGGGAGGCCAAGATGGCGGCTCAACGAAAAAAGAAGAAACGAGCTGACGCCACCGGGAAGGAACTGGAGCAGCAGAAGAAGCTCGTTCCCATCTTCATCATGGGACAAAGACATCTGGTTCCGGACAGCCTGACCATTCAAAAGGCCATGGAGTATGCGGGCTATCAGCTGGTGCGCGGCTGTGGATGTCGGGGTGGTATCTGCGGTGCTTGTGGTACTGTGTTTCGCCTGCCGGACAGCTATCGAGTGGAAGTTGGTTTGGCCTGCCAGACGGTGGTCAAGCCGAATATGTATCTGGCCCAGATTCCCTTTTTCCCAGCCAATAAGGCTGTGTACGACATCGAGAAATTATCTCCTACCGGGGCCGATGTGTCCAAGCTCTATCCGGAGATATTCAAATGTGTGGGTTGTAACGTCTGCACCAAGAGCTGTCCCATGGATATCGATGTCATGGAGTATATGGCCCGGGCCATTCGCGGAGATGTGGCCGGGGTGGCGGAGCTTTCCTTCGACTGCGTTATGTGTGGTCTGTGCGCGGCGCGATGCCCGGCGGAGCTAGTTCAGTATAATATGGCCATTCTCTGTCGTCGCCTTTACGCCAGGCATATCGCCCCCAGAGCACAGCACCTGGCCGAGAGAGTACGGGAGATCGAAAAGGGGAAATACGAAAAGCCCATACGGGTTCTGAAAAGTGCAGATATCAAAGATTTGAAGCGGTTGTATAAAGAGAGAGAGAACGAACCAGAGATGGCCGGGGAGGACTGGACGCCAGAGAGCAACGATTATCTTTGAGTTCAGAGGCAATGTTGAGGAGGGTCGTTATGCCCTACACGCCTGAGCTGAAGAAACTGATGAAGCTTGTGGAGAAAACGAGACCCGCTCGCGTGCAGCGTAAAAAAAAGGGTCTGGAGTTTTCCGCTATTGCCGTGGATGATCGGCAGAAGATACTGAAAAAGTACCATCCTGATTTCAAATCCGGCAACCGTCGGAAAATTCGAGTTGGTCCCAGCAAGGGGTATTCCATCTCCCACGAGGTGGTGGATCTTTTAGAGGCACACAGCCGTATTGACCCCAAAAAGATCGATCTTTCCAGGGTAGCGTACGAGACCGATGTTTTGGTTATAGGGGGGGGGGGGGCAGGTGCTTCCGCGGCACTGTTGGCCCAGGAGAGCGGTGCTCGGGTCCTTCTGGCCACTAAATTGCGCATGGGAGACGCCAACACCATGATGGCCGAGGGAGGCATTCAGGCGGCTACCAAGAGGGGAAAGGATTCCCCATATTATCACTATCTGGATGTCATAGGCGGCGGTCATTTTTCCAACGATCCTGAGCTGGTCTCGACTCTGGTTTTGGAAGCTCCCAAAGTGATGAGCTGGCTGGAGAAGATGGGGGCCATGTTCTCCAAATTTCCGGATGGCACACTGAAGACCATGCACGGCGGAGGCACATCCCGAAAGCGGATGCACTATGCCGGCGATATCACCGGTGCCGAGATTATGCGCACCCTACGTGATGAGGTGAAAAATCGGCCGGAGAACATAAAAATCCTTTCTTTAAAAAGAAAGC
>CBDUWG010000329.1:0-2849 GCA_965370845.1 uncultured bacterium | reverse complement strand
CTGGATTCTAGATTCTGGATACTGGATCCTAGTTAGTAATGTGCTCACTTTCTACTTTAGGCAAATTTGACTCTATATCTTCTTGGATTGAGTTATTAACCAGTATCGAATATCTAGCATCCAGGATCGGTTCTATCTTTTTATCCAGAATCAGTCTTTCTTTTCTCCAGTATCGAATCTCGGCTTTTAACCAGGATCAAGGATCGGTTTTTCTCTTCCCCAGAAGCACCGTCCTCTAAACTCCCCCAAACCATAACCTCCGTTTCCCACTATTACTTACCTTCCAACTTCTTTCCACATCTGTTCACACCTTGAACATCGAAATAGTTCCTGCGCGCTCCAAACCCGCCTCCATCCCTCATGTTGGGCCGTATCAACCAACATCTCAAGCACTTATGTCTGCGGCACAAAAACATCTCCTCCGCCAGCCCCTGGCACGCCTTTTGCGTCACAGAATACTGAATATAAGAGGGAAAGGAAGCATTATGTCTGCAAGACAGATCTTAGACCTGCTCATCTTTTCTATCCTGCTGGTCACCCTGTGGCCCTTATGCTCGGATGCAGAGGACGGCCAGCTGACATCGTTTTACGGCGGGACATATCGCTGCGATGTTTTCCTCTCCAACGGCCTGCTGGCCGGCATGGGCTCGAAAAACAGCGCTCTGGGCGGAACCTGCACCGGCCTGGATTACGGCGTGGATGACCTGTACTGGAACCCTGCCCGGCTCGGCTTTTTGGAAAATACTCAGGCCATGCTGGATTTGTCCCCTCCCTTTCTTAGTCTGGACGCCAACTCACTCGTGGACATCAATGGCCAGGCCACCCAGGCCGTGGACGATCTGGTGGCGGAGATGGGCAGCGACGATCTGGTCCTGGACCTGGACGATTACCCGCACATCGATGCCACCCTTGGCCAGAGGGGTTTCGTGCCCAACGGTGCCCTGGCCCTTCCCCTTATGGGATGGGGCCTTGGTCTGGGGCTGTATCAGGTCCTGAACCTGGATCTGAACACTGTGGGCACGGGACTGCAGGCCATGGGCTATGGCCAGGACGAGGACGATACGGAAAACGACGTGACCATCAGCGCCAGTGCCGATCTCAGCCTGTCCATGCTGGTTCAGGTGAACGCCATCAGCTTTGGGCTGGGAAAGGAACTGCTTCCCCGCTGGAGCCTGGGCCTGGCCGTGGACCGCTACTACGGTCACAGCAAGGCCAATGGCCGTCTGCAGATAGAGGGAATCATCCTTCGCGCCGGACAGGAGACGGCCTTTAACGACTCGTCCGACCCCTGGCCGAACGATCTGTACTCAGAGATGGTGGGCAGCTACCAGGGATCAGCATGGGGATTCAAGATGGGAACATCTTACCGCCTGCGTCCCAACCTGAGCCTCGATGGAACAGTGACCCTGCCCACCCGTCTGCATCTTGGCGGAGAGATGAACATCGTGCAGTACTCCGTACCGGGCATCGATTTGGAAGCTGACGAGCCCGTGGACACCGACCAGGTGGACCTGGACGAGCCAACCCGCACCCAGCTGGAGGAGAATCCCACAGCGGACGAGATCATCGTCGAGCTTCCCGGGTCGCTCAATTTGGGCGCTGCCTGGCAGATGCGGTTTTTGACGCCGTCCCTGCAGTACATCCACTACTTCGGCCATTACGGCTGTGCGTACGGCATCGAGGAGATGGATGTCCCCGTGCAGTACACCGTGGGCATGAGTCCCACAGATGCTCTCACTCTTGGGCTTGATTTTAACGTTGTTCGCCTCAGCGGCGGGTTCATCCTGGGTAAAACCTTCTATCAGAGAGATCCGCAGAAAGAAGACCAGCAAGCTGAACATAAGAAAGTTCTGCTGCCCACCTTCTCCCTGGGCACGGGTTTTGGCCTGGGCGAAAGCTGGGATATCGATCTGCTGTTTATCTCGGTCCCCGCAGGGGTAATGCGGGTGACCACCACCTGTCACTTTTAAGATCGCGGGGGGCATTTGTTGTGAGGGAGCCCCGAGAACCTTTTTGCTCAAATAAACGAAGAGCTGTTAGCTTACTGCTGATCTCCTTGCTTGCCGGCAGCCTTGTTCTCTCTGCGGCCGCATCGGAATGCTGCGCCGATGGGCTGACCCTGACTGCCTTTCCCCGAGATCTGGTCTCCCTGGCGGACACCGTCACCATCTCATGGGCCGAGTCGATCCCGGCCACATTCTATTACTCCCCGATGCCTGGCGGCGGGCTTCCCGAAAACTATCCCCTGACCATCTCTGCTACCATCTGCAACCGTCCCGGCCTGATCCAGTTCGTTCCCGACGGCCAGATGCCGGCAGGCATTTATTACTGCCTGGTGAGCGAGAGCCGATGCTCCTCCGCGGAGTTCATCCTGGCCATCGAGAGCGACCAGGCTCCCCAGATGATCAGTCCCAGAACCTCCCAGGGCCAGGATGGCATTCACACCACCAGCCCGACCTTCCGCTGGCAGGGAGTTTCCGGGATTCCCTATTACCATATCCTGCTGTCGGACCAGCCATTTGAGATCGCTGAGAATGAATTCGGTGAGCTGTGCGTGACCGGGGCCAACATCATCTGGCAGGCCATCACCGCCGAGACCTCAATTCCCTACGGCACCCCCGATCCCTCCGGCACCCTGCCCGAGTTTCAACCCCCTCCTCTGGTGCAGGGACCGCGATACAACTGGTTGGTTCTCAATAATTACGGCAACCACCCCTCTCTCACCTCTGCGGTCACTGCCGGCCCGGCCGGTTTCGAGGTGACGGTTGATTCTCCCTGTCCCGATCCTTTGCCCCTCGAACCGGAATCGGGATCGGTCATATTCTCCGACCAGATAACCTTTCGCTGGA
>CBDUWG010000328.1:0-2855 GCA_965370845.1 uncultured bacterium | reverse complement strand
TCTGAAAAACCACACGGTTCACCACTATCGCATGTAGACCATCTTCATCCAGAGGGATTGATTCCACGCCTTTGTCAAGCATGGACCAACCTGCACCGGGATAGCAGTGTTTTGGAGAATGGATCCCTTTGCCCTGTTGCTGAAGACGATAATACCCCACATATAACCACAAAATCCTGCCATCGTCGTCCGTGTATTTCCTCTGAATATAGGCGTCCAAACCTAACACATCTAGGACGCGCTGCTCCATGGGCTGGTCTGTCCCTCGCCAACTCCCCACCTGTTGAGGAACGTCCTGAAACTCGATCTGATCGGATAACTGCCCGGATCCACGAGAAAGAACTTGCCGATAAAAAATGGTCGCTATTATCAGGATGACGGCGACCCAATATCTTTTTTGAATGACAGCCATCTCAATATCGCTCCAATAAGGGAAAGGCTAACGACAGCAAATACGAAGACTGCCACGCCAGAGAACTGGTGGAGAAAACCCTGAGCCACATGCTCCCCGTAAAGCGAAGCCAAAATGGCGGTCAAGGATAGGCGAAGAATATTTGCCCCAATGGCCACGGGAACAGCGGCCAGGAACAGAATAATCCCCTTCATCAGCGTCCTCTGCGTCGCATAAGCCAGGGCTGCAGAGAGAGCTGATAGCGAAAGCAGAGAGCGCAATCCACTGCAGGCATCGATTACCTGCAATGTGGTATTTTGCAGATGGAGTATATTGCCCTCCCGGATAATGGGAATTCCTATCGAGCTCACTGCTGCAGTGGTCAAGCGACTGGCTAAAAGCTCCAGGGGAAAAGAAACAGAATAGTAAAGCACATAGGGCACCGGAATCATGAATACAAGATACAGCAAGGGAAAGAGCAAATCACCGGTAATCTTCCTGCCCCCTAAATACAGCAACAATCCGCCGATGACCAGCAGCAACGAGAGACGCTGGGTGAAGAATTCCGCCCCGATACTGGCAACTATGAACAGCAGTAAACCCAGCATTAAAATGGCCAGCCCGATGCCGTTCGATTTCCGCTGTCTCGTTCGTAGGCGATCTCTTTTACGCCAGATGAAAAAGGCGGACACCAGAGGAATGAGAAATCCATGGGAGTAATTCTCATCGATGACCCAATCATGAACCAACTCGACGAGAACAGAATAATACAGAGCCAAAACAAGGATCCCCAAGGTGATAATTTGAAACAACGGCTTTTTAGCATATTGGAGAAATTTCACGTCTCAGAACTCCAATCCTTCTTTTGCTGTTCCCAGGGCGCCCTTTGGGCCATCTCGTCCCTTAGGGAATTGCTCTAACAAGCTTGGGGCCCAGCCATTTGGTCAAGGGAAGGGGCATTTTCTGCCAGATCCGCTTAGGAAAATCAAATTTGGGATTAGACGGGTTCACATTGGGCATGCTGTCGGTCCGGTGAAGATAGTACTGGTAGAAAAGGGGCTGAGGAACAAAACCCTGGTTTTTTTTGAAGCTGTAAGGTCCAGTTGCTTTTCTACTTCTGCCGAAATCGAAAATTTTATATCCGTGCTCCACACCGAATTCCATCAGTTTCAGATACATAAAATTGCTCGTCTGATACCGATTATACTCCTGGAGAGATCCTGAGTAATATGGCAAAACTGTATCTCGAAATAGAAAAGCAAACACGCTGGCCACCAGTTTTCCCCGATATCTCACAGACAAAATAGTGGATTGATCTTTAAATTCACCAGCCAGACATTGAAACCAGGAGAAGGGCATAACGGGAGAACCTAATCTCCGCATTTGGATGGCATTTAGCTGGTAATGCTCCTTCAGCCTGTTCAAGTTCACCTCAAACCTCAGATCGTATTTGATCCCCTGTCGAGCCGCTGCCCTTGCTTTTCGCGGCAACTCCAGCAGACATTCAGCCGGATCTGCAGGAAGCGGTTTTAAAAACGTGACATACAGATCGTTTAACGGTAAATCTGAGGGCTCAGGTCTTCGGTTTCTGAGCTCCAGATAATCCACATCGTGCTCCCGAGCAATGGCTTTGGCTTTCTCCAGAAGAAGCCTCCTGGCTTCATCAGAAATGGCGCAAATTCCACCGTAGACGGCGAAGGGCGTTGAGACCAAGAATTTACCGAAGAGCCTGCTTTTGATAAGGAAAAGAGGAAGCACGCCCTGAATGTCGCCATTTTCCAAGACCAAAAGGTAAACGGCTTCATGCCGGAAAGTTTTCTCCACTGCCCTTTTCCATCCGGTTAAATGGAAAAAGGTCGCCGTCTCCTGCTGGTAGACAAAACGATCCCAGGAGGATGTATGCTCGTCTTGAAATCTAACGACATCCATGGACAAATTCACCTTAAAAGTGGTTTTTTATGAAAAAACAACAACCGCCGATGAAATTCATCGCTCTTGTGTTCTGAAAAGGCACCCTTTTCTCCAAAGAACGTGCCATTGTCATCCGATCCACCTTGACCATCAAATCACGGAGCACAAAACATTAATGTATCGCAATAGAGCGCTCTGTCAAGTAAATTGTTATTCGCTGTTTCTTTAAAAATCGCTCAATCGCCCGGAATGGATCGCTTTTCTTTTGAACTTCTTCCATTCTACTCTAATATAGCACGTTTTTAAGAGAATGGGAAACCTGCCCCAAATTCCATAAATTGCCGCTCTTAAGAACCGGCACAAAAAGTCTTTACTGGCCGGTCCATCAGCGGGACCCCAATCGCACAACAATCTGGTCCCCAACCCAATCGTAAAGCTGAAGTTTGACTATCCCCGGGTCGTGTGCTTATTTAATAACCAGCGGGTGTTTAAATACATACAACACCAAATTGGATCGGTGAAGCCGGTATAACAACACCCACAAATTGCCCGG
>CBDUWG010000327.1:0-2856 GCA_965370845.1 uncultured bacterium | reverse complement strand
CGAGTCTCGGCCCTTAACCAGTATCAAGTATCCAGTATCCAGAATCCGGTTTCATTACCAGCTTCGACAACGTCAACCCAGCTTTCTAATGTCATTCCCACAAGCAGCGTCAATTTAACTATGTACGATGCGATTAACATAAAAGTTGCCCTAATGGGATTTCAATTAAAAAACCGGCTGCCTATGGTCCATCGGCTGAGCCGGCTTTTTGTTTTCATTGGAATATTTACCTATTACTATTCGGCTTTATCCACTGCGCTACACACCTGACTGAAGGTTAATCTTCTGGCCAGTTGAATCCGCATCTACCTTGACCACAGCACCCTCTTTGAACTTGCCCTCCAGAATCTGCATGGCCAGAGGATTCTCTATCTTCCTCTGGATAACCCGCTTTATAGGTCTTGCTCCGTAAACGGGATCGAAGCCCTCCCTGGCGATGAGCTCTTTAGCAGCCTCAGTTAAATGTATCTCCAACTTGCGCTCCGCCAGCCGGTTTTTCAGATAGCCAATCTGTATATCCACAATCTTCTTGATCTGCTCCATATCTAGACTGTGGAATACAATCAGCTCGTCGATGCGGTTCAAGAACTCTGGGCTGAACTGGGCCCTAAGAGATTCAGTGACTCGCCGGTGCATCTCCTTCTCGTCCTCCTCCGGCAGATCCTTGATCCACTGACTGCCCACATTTGAGGTCATGATCAATACGGTATTCTTGAAATTAACCGTTCTGCCCGGGCCATCAGTCAGCCGGCCGTCATCCATAATCTGTAGCAGCAGGTTGAATACATCGGAGTGAGCCTTCTCTATCTCGTCGAAGAGGATCACCGAGTATGGTCTCCTTCTGATCGCCTCTGTCAAATAGCCTCCCTGATCATATCCTACATAGCCTGGAGGCGCTCCTATGAGCCGGGCAACGGAATGTCTCTCCTGAAACTCGGACATGTCCACGCGCACCATGGCCCCTTCGTCGTCAAAGAGGAATTCCGCCAGAGCCCGGGCAAGCTCTGTTTTTCCCACTCCGGTTGGTCCCATAAAGATGAAGGACCCTATTGGTCTATTTGGATCACCAAGACCAGCCCTGGCTCTACGCACCGCATTGGCCAAAGCCGTGATGGCTTCATCCTGTCCCAGCACACGCTCCCTCAGCCGCTCCTCCATCTTTACTAATTTCTGGATCTCTCCCTCCAACATTCGAGATACGGGAATACCTGTCCACTTGGAAACCACTTCAGCTATGTCCTCTTCATCCACCTCTTCCTTGAGCATTCCACCGTTCTGCTGCAACTTCCCAAGCCTCTGGTTTTCCTTCTTCAGCTGCGCCTCCAGTTCTGCGAGGCGGCCGTATTTCAATTCGGAGGCCCGTCCCAAATCTCCACGCCTTTCGGCATCTTGCTCCTTCGTCTTTGCTTCTTCAATATTCTCTTTTATCCCCCCAATTTTGCTAATCACCTCTTTTTCACTCTTCCACTGGACCTTCATCCGGTTGCTCTTCTCCCGCAAATCGGCCAGTTCCCTTTCCAGTTTCTCCAGGCGCGCCTTGGATGCTTTATCCTTTTCCTTTTTCAGTGCTCTCTTCTCAATCTCCAGTTGTTTGATCCTCCGCTCCACCTCATCCAGCTCCGTGGGCATACTGTCGATCTCTATGCGTAGGCGTGATGCTGCCTCATCTATGAGGTCTACAGCTTTATCTGGTAGAAAGCGTTCCGATATGTACCTGTGCGAGAGTTTAGCTGCAGCAATCAGTGCTGAGTCCTTTATCCGCACACCGTGATGCACTTCATAGCGTTCTTTAAGCCCTCGAAGAATAGCGATAGTATCATTCACGGATGGCTCGCCGACAATGATGGGCTGAAATCTCCTCTCAAAGGCGGCGTCCTTCTCGATATACTTGCGATACTCATCCAGAGTAGTGGCTCCGATTGTTTTCAACTCACCCCTTGCCAGGGCAGGTTTTAGCATGTTAGAGGCATCAATGGCCCCCTCAGCCGCCCCCGCTCCCACTAAAGTGTGCAGCTCATCAATAAACAGAATAATCCGTCCCGCTGCAGCGCCTATCTCCTTTAACACCGCCTTGATACGGTCCTCGAACTCCCCCCGGTACTTAGCTCCGGCCACCAGTGATCCAACGTCCAGAGCTACCAACCTTTTATCCTGCAAAGAATCAGGTACATCGCCATCAACGATCCGCTGGGCCAATCCCTCCACGATGGCCGTTTTTCCAACTCCAGCATCACCTATAAGTACAGGGTTATTCTTGGTTCTTCTGGAGAGAACCTGCATTATCCTCCGAATCTCATCGTCCCGACCGATTACAGGATCCAGCTTTCCTCCCCGGGCAAGATCGGTGAGATCTCTGCTAAAGCGTTTTAATGCCTCATATTTATCTTCCGGGTTTTGATCGGTTACCCGCTGAGTTCCGCGGATATCCACCAGAACCTTCAGAATTGTATCTTTGCTGATCCCGAATCCCCGGAGAAGCTCTCCGACAGTTCCTTCCGTGTTGGCCAGTGCTATGAGCAGATGTTCGACGCTGACATACTCATCCCTGATCTGCTCTGCCTCCCGGCGTGCCACATCTAAAACCTGTTTGAGACGAGATGAAATATACACCTGACCCAGACCGTTGCCACTTATCCTGGGAAACTTATTCAGTTGCTCTTGCATGCGTTCTTCCACCAGAGCAGGGTCAACACCCAGCTTTCTCATAATTGGCCCCACCACACCATCAGCCTGCCGCACAAACGCCATGAGAAGGTGCTCCGGCTCCAGCTGTTGATGCCCATGTTCCTCGGCCAAGACTTGAGCTGTCTGTCTTGCTTCCTGGGCTTTAATGGTTAATTTTTCAAAGCTCACTGT
>CBDUWG010000326.1:0-2857 GCA_965370845.1 uncultured bacterium | reverse complement strand
TTCGCCCTGGCTCCCAGGTATTTCATCACCGAGGCCTGGCTGACAAAGACCGCGATGGCGCCAGCGATGAAGAACGCGGGGATCAAGCAGAGAAGTACGTGCTCACGAGCATACCATTTTACCAAATGCAGCGATTCTAAAATGGCGTTGTTAAATCGTCCGGCACCGACGGGCAGATAGAAACAGCCCAGGAACACGGACACGATGAGAACCAGTTTTTTCCACTCCTTTTTCCAGATCATGGTTCAGCTTCCTCGCTCTTCAAGATTAAATAATCTCTGCGTATTTGACCAAATCGCCAAAGTATAATCTAAAAAAATGGCCAAGTCTCTCAACGAATCAGCTCTAACTGTTCCTTCGCCGTTGACTCCATGACCGATTCCACACAGGTGAAGAAGTTGAGCACACAGGGAACCCTCAGCGAATAAAACACCTGCGCTCCGTGCTTCTCATCCTGGACGACGCCGGCGTTCCTGAGAACGGTCAGGTGCTTGGAGACGGTGGAGACATCCGCTCCAACCATCTCGGTTAACTCACACACGCATCTTTTCCCCCGCGATAGCTCATCGACGATGAATAGCCGCGTTGGATGAGCCATGGCTTTAATAATCCTGGCACGGGCCTCGAAACGGGCTTGAATCTTGGGGTCCATAGCAAACTCCCTTTTCCAGGATCCTTTATTTGGTAATCTAACCAAATTGCCAAGCATTGTCAAGGACTTTTTTAAAACAAACAATCGTATCTACTTGGTCGCCCTTGATAAACAAGTCGGGATAACCTTCCAATCTGTGGATCACGAACTTGGAAGAAGCCTCACCAGCATCCAGGATCCAGGATCAAGGATCCAGCTTCTCCATTCCCATAGATTAACTCCTTAACCTCTCGGGTCTCATGATAGCAGTATGTAAACCAAAAGCGCGCAGAGGAAAAGGAAAAATAGACCCAGAATCAGCTTCACCCTGTCAAGGTGAGCCTCGACGACGACGCCCATCTTCTGGGAGGTCACCCCCATATAGCTCACCGAAAAGACAAAGGCCAGGGGCAGGACAAAGAGGAGATTGTAAAGTAACAGATAAAGGAAAGCGTGGGCCCTCAGGCCCGATACGCCCGTGACAAAAACGATCATGGGCAAATAGACCTGACCAGTGCAGGCCAGCTCCAACAGGGAGATGACAAACCCAGCCACCAAGGCCCCCGTTACCAGGCGTCCTGATTTGGACTGCTCGCGAATGGTGGCGTGTATCCGCCTCTTTAAGAACATGGGCAGTTGGAGTTTCATCTCCGAGGGCTTATGGCCCCTGCGGATCAGCACATAATCGTACAGGCTGACCAGGCCCAGAACAAAGACTAAAACCGCCGTCAGTCCATAGATGATCTGGGAGAGAATGGCCAGATAGGCGAACCGCCGCAGAAAGTGAAAGAGACCCAGGCCCATGGCCAGATAGGTCAGGAAAACGGCCGTGGTAAAGGCGGCACCCACTAACAGCACCTCTCGTCTCTGGCGTCCGACGAATGCCAGGTAGGAGATGAGAAAGATGATGGTGGAGAATGCACAGGGATTGACCCCGTCGATGAGGCCGGCGACCACCACCGTCAGAACGCCCAGGGCCTGAAATCGCTGGATGATCCCCTGGGCGGCCCGAGCGGTGTCATCGGAGACTATCTCCCAAATGGGCTCCCCAGCCAACGTCTGATACTCTTCGATCAAAGCCCGCACCAGAGCTTCTCGAATCTCACCGCTCACTAACGCTTCCTGGCCGATGAACAGGGAGGGCGCCACCAACCGGCGATGCTCGGGTAACCCACACCGTCGTCCCATAGCCTCGGCCAATTTCTTGTTCTCGTCCAGGGAGAGGTCAAATCTCCTCACTGTCAGGTTGTGATATCGTCGCTGGAGAGCCGACAGCATGAGCTCCACCCGCCCACATTTCTGGCAGCCAACGCTGTAGAAGTAGGCAAGATGGACGAGATCACTGGTGGGTTTTTGATCTTTCTCCGCTTCCCTCACCAGATGCACCGGAGCACATCCTCCCGCCTGGAGGCACTCCACGATGGCCTTTTCCAAGACCTCCTCCACCTCTTGGAGCCCTCCCAATACCTTTTCCCCGCAGAAAATTACCGGGAGCTGGTTGTCCGTGTCTCCTTGTTGTCGCTCCAGTGCCTCTAACTGGTCGTAGTTGTCCTCTTCATCAACGTTCACATACCTGGTAACCAGTAAAGCTCCATAACGCTGCTCCAGTTCTGAAATGATGACATCTTTTACATGGATACATTCCGGGCAATCAGAACTGGTAAAGACCGTGATGTGCACAACGGCCTCCGTCAGGGCTTCATTAGCTGGCTGACCCAAGACAGAGGAGACAGGAGAGTGAGTTAACATCAGTAAGATGAAAACAACGAAGATCAATATCTGCCCGTTGACCAAGATGGACCTCTTCACTTCATCCATTTTTTTTGTATTGTCTTCGCTCAACTTAACTCCTGGAGCCATTTCTTGATCCTCTGTTTGTAGAGACACGACCCGGCGAGCAAACCTGCCCATCGATGATCAAAGCCGGAGCGGATAGGAGGCCATATTTTGCCATGCCCGCTGGGTCCCGAACATGGCTCACTTTCAAAACACCCCATTTGGCAATTTAACCAAATTACCAAGCATTGTCAAGCGCTTTTTTAAGAAACAAACAATTTTACCTGCCTGGATGGCCCTGGTAAGCAGTTCGGGATGAAATTCCTATCCACGATTGTCGAACCAGGTTATTTCAGCAAAGGGCACGGCGTGCCGTGTCCATCCGTTCGGACACGCTGAGTGCGGCCCGTTAACACCGGTGATTGTATAGGCTTGCTGCGGAGGAGCTAA
>CBDUWG010000325.1:0-2858 GCA_965370845.1 uncultured bacterium | reverse complement strand
GCCCCTGGAGCCGGGAATGAACGGCGGGATGATGAAACGGGTGGGTCCGCAGCAGGCCGCGGTAAACTACATCTCCGTGGGGTCGGTGGATGAATATCTACAACGGGCAGAATCCCTGGGGGGCTCGGTCATCATGCCCAAAACGGCCATTCCTCATATGGGATGGTTTGCCCATTTGGCCGACACCGAGGGCAACGTGCTGGGCGTCTTCCAGGAGGATCCCACCACGGAATAAGAGGTCGGTTGGTTCCTGCTATTTTTCTTTACCGGACGGTTTTTTCCGGAAATGGCCGCCAGCTCAGCGGGGCGGCTTTTTCTTTTGTCTGCAGAGCCTATCAGAAATCACACACAGAAATCCGACACAAAAGGCTTGACGATTGGCAGCGGATTTGCTACAATAAAATGAAGGAGCAGTCTATACTGGATGCTGGATACTGGATGAGAAGAGAGAACCGATCCTTGATTATAGTTCAGAGAGTTGTGAGAGGCGGATTCTAGATGCTGGATTCTAGTTAAAGACAATGCTAAAACCGAGACTCGAGACTCGTTAAAAGAAAGACCGATCCTGGATCCTGATTAAAGACCGAGATTCGAGACTGGAGACTCGTTAAAGGAAAAAGACGGATTCTGGATGCTGGATTTTGGATGCTGGTGAAAAGCCGAGACTAGAGACTCGAGACTCGGGAAATTAAAGAGATCAGGGCACCTCCACCCCTGACCCCACCAGAGATCAGGGATCCAATTCCTCTAGTCCATTATGAAGGTTTCTGGAAGACCGCTTTTTTCCCTGATCTCTAATCTCTGATCTCTTGCCAGCGTCGGGTAGGGCGACTCAACGCCACTGACATCCTTGATCTTAGATGCTGGTGAAAGGCCGAGACAATGCAAAAGACGAGACTCGAGATTCGAGGAATTACCGGGAACCGGGGTTCGGGATCCGAGATTCGTAAAGGCAAAGTTCAACTGCTTTTTCCATTTTGCATTTTTCACTTTGCACTTTTCATTTTGCATTTCACTTTCTGCCCACTGCTTCCTGCCGACTGCCTCCTATTACCTCATAATTCCCACCTGCACATTACGAAACCTGGCCGGGGCTGCCCCATGTCCGGTATGGGCCACCTGCCCGGGCTGGCCCTTGCCACAGTTGGCCGTGCCCCACACATGCCAACACTCGGCATTGCAGATGGCGTCGCACCCTCCCCAGAACTGAGGGGTGATGCCGGTGTAAGTGGCGTTTTTATATCTCTTTCCCAGCTTGCCCTTGTTGATCTCGTAGGCCATCTCGGTGCCGAACTGAAAGTTCAGCCGTTTGTCGTCGATGCTCCAGCTCTTGTTGGTGATCATGTAGATGCCCTCGTCGGTGTCGGCGATGAGGTCGTCCAGCGCCCACTGGCCCGGCTGCAGGCTGCCGTTGGTCATGCGGATGATGGGGATGCGGTTCCAGCCGTCGGCCCGCATGGAGCCATTGCTGCGCTGGGGCGCGTCGGGGTGGATGCGTCGCAGCTGGCTGGCCGTCTCCCGGGAGGTGAGGTATCCGACGAACAGGCCATTCTTGACGATGTCGGTTTTCTGGGCCGGCACACCCTCGTCGTCATAGCCGAAGGTGCCTAGCCCGGTGGGGGTCACCGCGTCGGCGGTGATGTTGACTATCTCGGAGCCGTAACGGAGCGACCCGTATTTATCCGGCGTGAGAAAACTGGTGCCGGCATAAGCGGCCTCAGTGCCGAACACGCGGTCCAGCTCGATGGGATGGCCGCACGACTCGTGCACCTGCAAGGCCAGTTGCGGGCCATCCAGGATGATGCTGGTGATCCCGCTGGGGCACTGCGGCGCGCTCAGCAATTCCACAGCCTCCTCGCCCATCTGTCGGGCGTTGCCCACCACGTCCCACTTTTTGACGAACTCGTAGCCGGCTGTTCCCTGGTGCCGCCCGAAGGAGTTGGGATAGGATCTCTGCTGCATCTCACCCTTGGCCACCGCCCGGGCCACAATGCCAAGCCCGCTCTCAACGATCTCCTGCTCGATGTAGCTTCCCTGTGTGCTGGCGAAGGTCTTCCTCTCCCGAATAAAGGTCATGTTGGACTCGGCCACCTTGACCCCTTTTACGCTGCGCATCTCTTTGTCGGCCTCCAGCAGGAGGGAGACTTTCTCGTTGAGGGGCACGGTGAAGGGGTCGATCTCCACAGGGGTGTGATAGACACCCTGGTGTGCCTCGGCAGGGCCCAGGTCCACATCCTGGATCTTGGCCAGAGCGCTGGCTTTGGCGATGTTCACCGCCAGGGCCGTGATCCGGTCCACCTCCTCAGGGGTGAGCAGGTGGCTGCTGGCAAAGCCCCATGCACCGTCGGCGACAACCCGCACGCCAAAACCCAGGGAGCTGTCCAGGGAAAGCTCCTGGACGGCGCCGTTCTTGACGGCGATATCCTGCCTCTGGCGGTGAACGATTCGAATATCGGCATAGCTGGCGCCCTGCGTCTGGGCCAGGTTCAGGGCGCGATCGGTTAATTCTTTCATGATGTTCTCCTAGATAAGACATTGAAAATGAAGATTTGGAAATCGAAAATACAAAGTAGGATAGGGTTCTAGGGTTCAAGGGGTCAAGGATTCGAGTGCCCCACCACCCCAACGAATTAGGTGCTTTGCTTTTCCCTCGACCCCTCGAATCCTGGGGTGGTGCGGCAGGGTGGAGGGGGAATCCTTGAATCCTCTTTTTTCAACGAACAAGAATTGCTGTATTTGCCTCACTAAAATTCAGTTGTCCCCGTAAACCGAAAACCCCTGATCTTCGCGGCCGGAGCGCAGCTGGCGGTATTCTCCCAATCGGCCTTGATCAGCTTCAGCTCCGAGCCGAGCATCTC
>CBDUWG010000324.1:0-2881 GCA_965370845.1 uncultured bacterium | reverse complement strand
GAGTCCCGGGCGATGGATACTGCCGCCCATTTTCTTAGCCCCTCACGACTTAGAGCTGGTTTGCTTTTTAGTGAGGGGTCATTTAATAATCTGTCTTGACAGAGCTCCGTTTTCTTATAAATTTTAAAATGATTTTTCTATCCTGTATAATTACCCGTGTTTGTTTTTTCTTCGGTACAGCAGAAGGATGTAGATGAGCAGATCTGACAACATACTCATACTGTTTTTCGGCCTGTGTTTTCTTTTGAACTGCACCTCCTCTCCCCCCCCGGAAAATAGAATTCAAGTGACGGCCAGCATTTTCCCACTGGCAGACATTGTCCGAAATATAGGGGGAGACCTGGTGGATGTGGACGTGCTCATCCCCCCGGGCGCCAGCCCCCACGTCTTTGAGCCCACCCCGGAGGCCTTCCGCAAATTCGCCAGAACTCGTCTGTTCGTCATGGTGGGGGCTGGTCTGGAGTTCTGGGCTCAGAAACTCATCGCCGCCACCGCCGAGGAGACATTGACCGTTGTGAAGGCCACCGAGGGTGTGCCGCTCATCCAGATGGCCGGATATCATCATGAAGCCTCCGAACATGGTCAGGAAGATGCTGAACATCGATCGCCGGGGAACCCCCATGTCTGGCTGGACCCGCTGGTGGCCAGATCCCTGGCCGAACGCATCGCCCAGAGTCTGATACGATTGGATCCGGAGCATGCCGGGGAGTACCGGGAACGTGTGACGGCCTATGGGAAACGGCTCGATGATCTGGATCAGACCATACGGGAGATGGTGGGGAGTTTTCAAATCAGTGAATACGTGGCTTTTCATCCGGCCTGGAGCTATTTTGCCCGCCGGTACGGTCTGAAAGAGGTGGGGGTAATTCAGGAATCGCCGGGACGCGAGCCGACCCCGAGGGATATCGAGAAGATCATCCGGACTATCGAGAGGTATGGGATCAGGGCGATTTTCGCCGAGCCGCAGCTCAACCCCAGTGCTGCATCGTCTATTGCCTCTGAGGCCGGGGTCAAGGTGCTTATTTTAGATCCTCTGGGCGGAGCGGATCTTCCCCAGCGCAGCTCCTATATTGATCTGATGAAGTACAATGTAAACGTTATGAGGGAGGCCATGGGATGAGCGATCTGGTGGTGGACATCAAGGACCTGTGGGTGACTCTCAACCACAGCTTCATCCTCCGGGAGGTCGATCTCCGGATTCATCAGGGGATTTTTCTGGGCCTCATCGGGCCCAACGGCAGCGGCAAAACCACCCTGTTGCAGGTTATCCTTGGTCTGATCAAACCCGACCGGGGACAGGTGCAGGTTTTTGGCCGTCCTGCCGGGCACCATAAGAACAGAGGGCTCATCGGGTACGTGCCGCAGAGAGACTTTGCAGATTTGGCCTTTCCGGTGACCGTCTTCGATGTGCTCATGATGGGACGGTACCCCAGAATCGGGCTGTGGCACAGAACAACCTCCCAGGATAGAGATCGCGTGTTGCAAAAGTTAGAGGCAGTGAAGATGGACCACCTGCGAGACCGGCCCATCGGCCAGCTCTCCGGAGGCGAGCAGCAGCGGGTTTTCATCGCCCGGGCCCTGGCTAGCGATCCTCAGATGCTGGTGCTGGACGAGCCCACCTCCGGCGTGGACACCAGAGCCCAGGCGGTTTTTTATCATCTTCTGGGCGAGCTCAAGATTTCTCTATCCCTGACCGTGATTCTGGTCTCCCATGATATCGGGGTCATTCCCTATCACACCGATGAGATCGCCTGCCTCAATCAAAAACTCTACCTGCATGGCAAATCCACTGAGGTGCTGAGCAGCGAGGCGCTGAAGAAGGTATATGGCTGTGAGGTGGAGGTACTGGTTCACGGAAAGATCCCTCACCGGGTGATCGGAGAGCACCATGATTGAGATCTTCCAGCTGGGTTTTATGCAGCGGGCCCTGGTGGCCGGTATTCTCATCGCCGCTCTATGTGCTCTCTTCTCCGTTTTTGTGGTCTTAAAACGGCTCTCCTTTATTGGCGTGGGCATCTCCCACTCTGCCTTTGGGGGTGTTGCTCTCGGTTTTCTCCTGGGAATTAACCCCACCATCACCGCGATCCTTTTCGCCGGAGCCACCGCTCTGTTGATCGGTTTCGTCAACCGGCAGGGGCGCCTGCACGAGGACACGGCCATTGGAATTTTCTTTGCCCTGAGTATGGCCCTGGGCATCCTGTTCATCGGCCTGTCTCGTAGTTATAACGTGGATCTGTTCGGCTATCTGTTCGGCAATATCCTGGCCATAACCCGGGGAGACGTGGTGCTGGTTTTGATTGTGGCCCCCGTCATTTTCGCCGTTATCCTTTCTCTCTTCAAAGAGCTCCTGTTCTTGAGTTTTGACGAGGAGGTGGCCAGGGTGAGTGGGGTGGCCGTGTCGCCCATCTACTATTTTTTCCTGCTGGCCATGGCCGTCACCATCGTTATCGCCATCAAGCTCATCGGCATCGTGCTGGTTTCGGCGCTGCTGGTGATTCCCGCCGCCGCCGCCAGGCAGTTCACCACAAACTACCGGGGACTGGCTCTCTGTTCGGTGGGCATTGGGGTGGTTTCCACCGTGGCCGGGCTGTTTCTATCCTGTTGGCTAAACCTGGCCTCGGGAGCGACTATTGTTCTGTTCGCCGGGATTCTATTCTGCGTCTCACTGCTCTATGTCCGTCTGCGGGGAATTTGATGATAGACATTCTGGATACTGGATTCTAGATACTGGATGCTGGTGAGAAGAAAAACAGATACTGGATTCTGGATGCTGGATACTGGTTAAAAGAAAAAGACAAAGAAGTTGCACAAATGTCATATCAAAGCTACAGAGATCTGAAGGTCTATCAACTTGCTCACAAATTAGCTGTTGAGATCCATG
>CBDUWG010000323.1:0-2886 GCA_965370845.1 uncultured bacterium | reverse complement strand
GCCTTTCATCCAGCATCGAGGATCCAGGATCAAGGATCGGTTTTTCTTTTACAAGCATCCACGAATTCTGGTAGCGAGCATTTTTTAAAATAGTCATTTGAGGTGAGTTGACCGGCGACCGTTTTCTCTGGTACAGAGGGAAACATCACCACGGGATATCCAACGATGCCTATGCTTTTGGCATATATCTTGCTAAATAGAGAGGTTTCCAGAGAACCCGCACGTATTCGGGAATAGCTTGGATTGCTGCGCCAACCGCAATAGGAGGGCGAGGACGTGAAGGTTATGGTTCAGGTAACCGGCCCCGAGAGGTCAGGCGATGTGCGAGTACAGGTGCTGAAATACGATGTGAAGTACAACCGGAAATTAGAGGTTGCTCATTGGCAGCTTCTCCCCGGCCAGGGTGAGCTCATCCATTCATCGGGCGCAGCCTCCCGGGAATCTCACCTGGACGCCAACGAACCCAGAAAGGGGTAATCCGATGCGGCGAATAGGACGCTGTAGCCAGATGGGGCTCTCTTTCACCGCCATCTTTATCGCTTTGTTGGCTTTGCAAGCTGTTGCATTAGAATACCTCATCGGGCCGGATGATGTAGTTCGAATAACATTCTGGCAGCAACCGGACCTGAATACTGTTACCCGAGTTCGCCAGGACGGCAAGATCTCCCTTCCTGTCTTGGGGGAGATCGAGGCTGCCGATCTGAGTTCCAGAGAGCTGGAGGAGAACATCGTCAGGGGCATCTCGATTTACAACAAGGTGATCTCTCAGGCGCGGGTGGAGATCGCAGAGTATAACAGCAGGAAGGTTTTCGTCACCGGCGAGGTGTACAGGCCCGGCAAATACACCTTCGAGTTCATTCCCAATCTGTGGGAAATCCTCAGAGAGGCGGGAGGTCCCCGGGAGAGGGCTGTGCTCACCGATATTTCAGTGGTCCGCGCGGGCCAGGAAGCGGGCAAGAAAATCTCGGTGAACCTGACACAGATACTGGAAACAGGCGACTTTTCCAAGTTCCCAGTGCTGCGGCCGGGCGATACCATCATCGTTCCAGGCTATTCCGGGGAGGGTGCATCTGCGCCCGCGGAATTTCTGGGTCACTCCGTAATTTACATCTATGGCCAGATTGCCCGCCCGGGGGTTTACCCGATAAGTGAGGAGAGCACTATCTTACGGGCCATCACCCAGGCCGGAGGTCCTACACCTGAAGCGGATATGAAGAATGTGCGTGTGCTCATGAAACAGGGGTCCCAGTCCACCGTGGCCACGGTGGACGTAGAGCGGCATAGCAACCAGGGGAGTCCTGCGGACTTACCGCTTCGTCCCGGTGACACGGTGGTGGTTCCAAAGAAAGCTGGGGTGTGGAGCTATGTTTGGAAGGGGATGTTGGCAACCTTGAGCCTGGCCACTACGGTTCTCGGCTTAGTTTTCATCGTAGATGAGATTACAAAGAACCCTTAACATGGGTTAATTGGCGAAAAAAATGGATTTTGAGAAGAGTGAGCCTTTCGATCTCCGGCAGTATCTGCGGATAATCAATAAAAGAAAAACACTGCTGATCCTTCCCTTTCTGGGAGTTGTTCTTACGGTCATGCTGGGCAGTCTTTTTATAGATCCCGTTTACCAGTCATCCACCACCATTCTGGTTTCCGACCCTCGGCTGTTACCGCGATCGGTGGAGAAGATGGCCGCCAGCGGGAGCTCTCGGGAGCGCATCGATACTCTGAAGAGAGAGATCACCAGCAGAGATTACCTGAGACGGATGATCAAAACTTTACAGTTGGATACCAACCCCAGGCTCCGGGCCAAGGCCGAACAGGAAAAAGAGAAATTTCCAGATCTGACCGTGGACGAGATGATGGAGCGCTGGCTGATCAGTTCTTTAAGAAGGAAAATCAATGTGCGGGGTCAAGGTTCTGATCTGCTGACCATCATTGTCCAGGACACAGATCCTAAATCGGTGGTTTTATTGGCCAAGACCCTGGCTCAGGTTTTTGTGGATGAAACGCTCCGGCGGGAGCTCAGTGGAGTGCGCGGTGCCCTAGAGTTCAGCAACGAACAGTTAGCCATTTACAAACAGCAACTGGAGGAGTCCGAGGGAAAACTTCGTCAATTCCGGGAGAAAATGATCTGGCAATCGCTGAAGAGAGATGTCAAGGATCAGGAGAATCTGAAGCGCATCAGCTCTCTGGTCTCTGCCACAGAGGCAGATCTCCGCCAGGCCGAGAAGACAGTGACTACCCTGACCATTCGCCTGCAGAATCTGTCCTCAGGAGAACCGATCTTGATTTCGGATAATCAGCTGGTGGAGATGGAAACGGAATACCACGGTCAGGCCCAGCAATTGGCTAATCAGCTGATCAGCTACACATGGCGCGATGCACGGGTCATTTCCCTTTCCGATGAAATTAACAGACTTCGCCAGGCAATAAGGATGGAAGTGGGGAAAAAATGCCGCGAAGCCACGAACAACGATAATCCAGTATACTGCGAAGTTCTCCAGGATTTGAAGCTGGCTAAGGCCGATGTGGTTTTTTACCGGAGCAAATGGAGGACTCTCAGCGATTATGTGAACAACTACGAACGGTCTTTGGTCCAGGGTCCCCAGGAAGAGTTAACCTTGGAAAGATTGAGGGAGGAGGTCGACTCCAATCGAAAACTCTACCAGATGTTTCTGGATCAGTCCCAAGCCGCTCAGATCCAGGAAGCAGCCCACCGGACAGCGGCCGAGGGAAAGTTCAGGATCATAGAGCCGGCCATGCTTCCCCTGAAACCGGTGAAGCCGGATCGAGCCAAGCTGGCCATGCTGGGCTGTGTGATGGGAGCTATATTGGGATTCGCATTGGTTTTTCTGTTGGAGTACCTGGATCATTCCCTGAAGACGGTGGAGG
>CBDUWG010000322.1:0-2905 GCA_965370845.1 uncultured bacterium | reverse complement strand
TAGAGCCGGGCTCGAACATGTCCGTGATGGCTCGATTCCTCCGCCGTTCCGGAAAGACACGGCCAGGATAATTCAGGTCGTAACGGGGCTCATTGGCCATGGCCAGAATCTCTCCTGTTACCGGATCCATGAGAATGACGCAGCCAGCCCTGGCTTTGGTATCCTGGATTCCCCTCTCTAATTCTTGTTCGGCGATGGCCTGATAGGAGGCCTGTATGGTGAGAACAAGGCTATGGCCATCACATGGCTCCTCCCGTGGGTATTCCGCCAGGGGAATCTTTCGGCCATAGGCGTCCATCTGGACGACGGCCCAGCCATCTTCTCCGCAAAGCTCCTCCTCAAATTGAAGCTCCAGCCCTTCCAAACCGCTATTATCCACATCTGTGAAGCCGATGATCTGACAACACATGCTCCGGCCCGGATAAAACCGCTCCATTTCCCCCAGGGCGTAAACGCCGGGAATGGTCCACGACTCGACAAGCTCGCTTTCCACGGGGCCCATCTTTCTGGCCAACCACACGAAGGAACCTTTTTTCTTAAAATCACGGATAATGCTTTGCGGGGGGCGGTTCAAAAATTTTCCGAATAGATCACCCAGCCGTTGGGGATTTTCGATCTCCTGGGGAACGGCGTAATAGGATTTCACCGGGAGATTGAAAACCAGCTTGGCCCCATCTCTGTCGTAGATATTTCCACGCCGGGCGTTCAAAACCAGCTCACATCTGTGCTGGACCTTGCTTTTCCGGCAATATTCGCGATTGTGCAGAATCTGGATGAAAAAAAGCCTCCCCACAAGAGAGGACCAGATACAAAAACCCAGGGCAACGACCAGCAGTGTCCGTCTTCCCTGATTGCTGTTCAACGTTTACCTCCATCACAGTGGGAGAAGATGCATTTGATTGTCCACGGGCCGATCTAACATGGAAAGGAGAAAATTCACTTGTAAAGCCGCACAATTTGCTCCTGGGAGGGAAAGATGAACCCAAATCTTTGAGCCGCGCTCTGCAGATGCCTCGTTCCCGAGAGATGTAGTAACTCCACTCTCAGATAACCGTTATGGGCCTCCAGTTCGACAATCTGTCCTTCCAATTCGGTAATTGCTATTTGCTGCCGGAGCACTTGCACCCTCTCCCACACATACCCCACCGTGCCGGCTATCCCCACCAAAAGAATCAGCAGAATAATCTGCGGAGAATGTGCTGACCTTTTCTTTTGACGGCCAGAACTACGGAGATATTTTCTCCCATTCAATCGGGTCATCTTGCTCCTTATGAGCGGATCTTCTGCGCAGATCTGAGGCGAGCTCCTCTGGCTCTTGAATTGCGCTCTACCTCCTGGACCGTTGGTCGAACGGCTCTTCTGGTGAGCACCTTCAGAACCTTCCGAGCACCGCAAACACACTGGGGGAAATCTTTGGGGCACTGACAAACCCCGGAAAAATGGGCGAAAAGCTTCTTGACGGCCCTATCCTCCAGTGACTGGTAGCAGATGATCACCAACCGACCGCCTGGTTTCAGGAACTCCACCGCCGTCTTCAAACCCACTGGAAGCTCCTCCAGCTCACCGTTGATCTGGATGCGAATGGCCTGAAAGACGCGCGCCAGGCTCTTGATGGCCTGAGGCCGGGGAACGGTTCGCCTAATAATGTCGGCCAGTTGCAGAGTGGTCTCGATCCAAGCCCGCTCTCGCGCCCGGATGATTGCCCGGGCAATTTGACGCCAGCGACGCTCCCCTCCGTTGTCCCGAATCATACTGGCTAAAGCTCCTTCGCCATATTCATTGACAATCAACCTGGCCGTTGTTTTCTGGGACGTATCCATCCTCATGTCCAGAGGACCGTCCTGAAGATAGCTGAACCCGCGCTCAGGCTTATCTATCTGAAATGAAGCCACGCCCAAATCGAACAACACCCCATCCACCCGGCGGATATCCCGGGATCTGAGCAGATCACCCAGCAGCGCATATGGCGAGTGGAACAGAGTAATCTTGGAGGACCAGCGCTCCGAACACTGCTGAAAGTTGACAATGGCTCGCTTATCGCGATCAATGCCGATGAACCTTCCCTCAGCAGTCATGGCTCGAAGAATTGCCATAGCGTGGCCGCCGGCACCCAAGGTGCAATCCACATAGATGCCGGAGAGATCTGTGAGCAGATAACTCACCACTTCATTTGCCATGACGGCCGTATGCGTGAGGTTGGAATCTTTCTCCTGGGAGGGAGAGGTTGCCCGGCGGGTGGAGGTAACCATTTGCTGCTCCGAGCGCTGTCGTTTATTTTGACCGCTCTTACAGAGGTGGGATTCTTATAGCAGAGCGGGGTCAGGAATTATCATCCGGTTTCTCTCGAAAGATTTGTTCTGCCACCTGTTCGTAGCTTCCGGAACCTTTCTCTATGTATTCGTCGTAGGTCTCTGGTCTCCAGATCTCAATATGATCGAAGGCTCCTATGATGATAACATTTTTCTCGATACCCAGCTTGGTGATCAGATTCCGGGGCAGGCCGATTCTCCCCTGGGCGTCGACCTTGGAATCGGACGCATGGGAAGCGATGGTCCTGATGTAGAATCGCTCTTCCGGAAGATCGCTGGAGAGCCGGTGTAATTTTTCCTCGATTCCAGTCCACTGTTCAGGAGGGTAAACGTAAATGCATTGGTCCAAACCCAGGGTGATCACATATCGCTCCTCTGAGGCCGCCCCTGCTGCCTTGCGAAATCTTGCCGGCACATTAACCCTAGCCTTCTCATCAATGGTATAATCATAACGGCCGTAAAAGGATGCCATGAGGAACCTCTGAAAAAAAGAATTAACCCACAACTACCCACTTTTCCCCACCAGCATAGTACAACATCATAGCTGCTTTGTCAAGGAAAAATTTCTGTTTTTAAAATAATTTTTGGGGATACTT
>CBDUWG010000321.1:0-2913 GCA_965370845.1 uncultured bacterium | reverse complement strand
CACTCCTGTGAGGGTGAGCTTTTTTCCTTCCGAATCTCGAGTCTCGGCCATTGCATTGTTTTTGCCTTTAACCAGCATCAAGGATCGGGTCTAACTTTTTATCCAGCATCCAGGATCGGTTCTTCTTTTCCCAAATCCTCAATCCCCAATTTTCAATTCCGTCCTCGTCCTCGTCTCTGCAATCACCCTTCCCTGGCGGATGACATACCGCCGGTCGGCCTGGGTGCGGAAAGCCTCCTGCACCGTGGGGGCGTCGATGACGTTCAGGTCGGCCGTCTTGCCCACCTCGATACCGTAATCCTTCAGCCGGAGAACCCGGGCGGCGTTGACGGTGGGCATATCGAAGAGGGTCTCGATCTCCTGGGGCAGGCTCAGCTGGGCGGCATGGGCCGTGATCAGGCCCACCTCCAGCAGATCGGCCTGGCCAAAGGTGGGATAGAAGGTGTCCTTGAGGCAATCCTGCCCGTAGCAAACGTTGATCCCTGCGCTCAGCAGCTCCTTGACCCGGGTGATGCCCCGTCTTCTGGGCTCTTTGTCCAGACGGCCCTGTAGCATCAGGTTGGTGGCCGGATTGGTGATCATATTGATGCCCGCCTCTTTGACCAGAGCGATGACCTCGGCGGCGTGGGCATCGTCGTAAGCGGCCAGCGCACAGGTGTGGCCGGCCGTCACTCGTCCCTGGTAGCCCTCCTGAATGGTCCTGGCGGCTAACAGCTCCAGGGTCCGGGCGCTGGGGTCGTCCGTCTCGTCCACGTGCATGTCGATATCGGCCCCGAACTCCTTGGCGATCTCAAAGCAGATCTCGATGTGTCTTCCAGAATCGGCCTCGGTTCGCTCGTTGAAGGGCATACCCCCCACCACATCCGCTCCCTTGCTCATGGCCTGCCGCAAAAGCTGCTCAGTTCCCGGGTCCTGGAGAATACCCTCCTGGGGGAAGGCCACGATCTGGATCTGACAGCAGCCGGCAAACCGGTTTTTGACCTCCACAAGGGCCTGCACAGGAATCAGCCCGCCGATGGTATCCACATCCACGTGAGTCCGGAAAACCGTGGTTCCATGGCCGATGCCCCAGCGCAACACGCGGCTGGCCCGCTCCACGATATTCCCGACAGTGTACTTCCTCTTCTTCTCCCAGATGATCTCGATGGCCTCGTCCAGGGTACCGGAGATGTTGGGCCGGACCACCTCGCTGATCAGAGCCTTGTCCAGATGCAGGTGCGGATCGATGAAGGTGGGCGTGGTTAGCCGGCCCCGGGCGTCGATCTCCTGCTGGCCTTTGCCGGAGATTTTGGCGGCGATCTCGACGATCTTGCCCGCGGAAATAGCGATATCGCGAGTGTCTTCCATGTGGCGCAACTGCGCGTTCCTGATGATCAGATCCATCCCGTCTCCTTGAAAAGCCGAGACTCGTCAATCGTTGATCGTTAATCGTAAGACAACCGGGGACCGGGATTCGGGAAGAGCAGAGGCGAGAGACTGGAGACTGGTAAGAGCGAGATTCGAGGTTCGAGGAAAGGCTGAGCAAATCTAAAATCCTCAATCTTCAGTTCCTTCCCCACGAACACGTTTCTTCCCCTGATCTCTAATCTCTGATCTCTATACCTCCTGCCATTGCTATTGCCATTGCCATCAGGTTTTCCACGAATCTCGAATTTTTCAACGAGCTTCGAGCAAGGAACCTCTCCCATCTCCCTACCGGGGCAGATCAGAGAGGACAACCCGCTCCGCCAGCCGGCCTGTGCGGGTCCAGACCTCCAACTCAACCAGTCTCCCCTGGACGGTCAGCAGACAGTAGTGGGGCACCGAGGTAAAAGCTCTCACCTGCTTTACCCAGGGAGCAGAGGTGTCCTGCCCGTAAAACGGTGCTCCGGCCCCGCCGGAGGTAATCTGCCAGATGGGATATTGAAAATCCGCGTGCACCGAGTTGTCGATGAAGGTCCGCGAGTAGTTGTGCTCGTCGCCGAAGAAGACCACCAGGGTCTTGGAGTAGGAGCTGATCAGACCCCAGAACCGGTTGCGCATGTCGATCACGTCCCCGCCGGGCACCGTGGGATCGTTCATGCCACCCTCATGCCCTTTCCCCCGCCGGCCCCAGAACATGGCGTCGCCCAGATGGCCCCCGTTGGGAAAGGCCGGCTCGTGGGCGAACAGAACGATCCAATCGACATTCTCATCCGCTTGAGCGGCGTCCAGATCCCTCTTCAGCCAAACCAGCTGCTTTTCCATAACATAGCCCTCGCGGTTGCCCCCCACCAGCTCCAGGACCGTGCCGACCTCATCTCTTGACCCGTAATAGACCCCGGTGTACCAGTAGTTAGTGTTGAAGGCCACGAAATGAACGTTGTCGTAATTGAAGGAGTACACGTTCTCATCATACAAAGGACCCTTCTCTCGGGGCAGCCCCCACCGGTTGGGAAAAACCGGCAGATCCTTTCCCACCCCCGGCCATTGATCCTCCGGCTGCGGGGGACCGAAGCCATAAACGCTCCCCCGGGGATTGACGAACTGGCCGGCGAACAGGGCTTCCCCGCTTTCCTGTCCCTCCCGGTCGGTATAGAGCGTGAGCGGCTCCTTCTGGGGAAGAGTCACCTTAATGTAATCACCCACCTGCTCGTGATTGCCCATACCCTCGTAGATGGGAATAAAAGAGCACACCGGCTCGACGGCTTTCTTCCAGGTGCGTAGCTGCCGGAGGAAACTCTCTTTGCTGGATGTGTAGCCGTTAATCAGATCTCCCCCGAAGAGCACCAGATCCGCGCCGCGACGATAGAGGTCCACCATGAACTGCTGGGCAATCCGGTAGTTGACCCCACCGAAACCGAATTCCCCACCACCGGGGCATTGCCTGCTGTCGGACATGTAGGCGAAGGAAAAAGGTCTGCGCGATCCCGGCTGGGGAGCCGTCTGGAAGGC
>CBDUWG010000320.1:0-2914 GCA_965370845.1 uncultured bacterium | reverse complement strand
ATTTCTCGCCCCTGGTCTCAAAGTTGCGCGAGAATGACAAATCGGTCATCGGCATCGGCGTGCGCAAGTCCTCCTCGAACCTCTTAATCGACAACTGCGACGAGTTCATCTTCTACGACGACCTGAGGAGTGGGCAGAGCAAATCACAGACATTGGGGACTTTTCCCGCCGATAAAGCGGAGGTCTTCAAATTTCTGGTCTCCACCGTGAATGCCTTGATCCGCGAAAATAAAGATGTGCTGTACTCCTCCCTGATCAAGGATACCATGAAGCGCAAACAGCCCTCCTTCACCGAGCAGGGCTATGGGTACTCCAGCTTCGGTGACCTTCTGGAGGACGCTAAAAGTCACGGCATCGTGGAGATCACCCGGGATCCCAAAGCCGGTGGGACATACATCGTCACCAAGCTGGGCCGTGGATCGGTAAATAAGTGAACCTTGAAAGAATCACAGCACACAAGGGATCCTTCGAGAACTTCAGTGTCTCAGTTTTTAGGAGAGCACTCTTGCCAGATATCCGAAAGATAATAAAGGTACTTCCCGAACCGGGGAAGATCTGCGGTTTCCTGACCCTGGCCTTCCTGCTGCTGATAATTTCCACCTCCCGGATTCAGGCGGGCACTTCCATGGGCGGCTTCTATGAGCTCAACTACGAGCATCTTCAAGATAACCCCGGCGACTCTCACGGCGGCAACCTGGGCTATATCAAGCACTACATTGAGCTTCGCTTTCTCAGCAATCCGCTGAACTGGGCGGATATTTACGTCAAGGTCGGCGCCAATGGCGAGGATGTGATCCATCCCGACAGATTTCACTGTTGGGAGAACCACATCCAGGTTAAAAAATGGGGCGTGGAAGCGGTCCTGTTCAGCAACCAGTGGCGGCATTCCTTCAGCGAGTACGTCTTGGGCCTGATCAGTGGCGAGGCCAAAGGCGATTATGGCCGGGCTCAGGGACTCCGTCTGGATCTCCGCGAAAGACAAGGCTTTCGCGGCTCCCTGATGATCTCCCGCAATGGCGAAGGGGACGACGTCTACATCGGCCGGTTTCAGAAACGGCTGAGCCGTCGCCTTGACCTGGGAACTACGCTCCTGCAGAGGAATTGGACCGACCCCAACGTTAATCCGAACCATTCATATAACAATGTTCTGGGCGGCGATCTGGAGATCGCCTTTACCAACGCCAGATACACCCTGGAATACGCCGAAAGCTGGGATCCCTCCCTGGAGAAGCAGCCCCGGCGGCACCTCATCGACGGGCGGGTGGGCAACCGATCGGCCTTCAAGGTGGAGGCCCGGGGTCTCAACCTGCTGGGCATCAGCCTGCTGGGGCATTACCGGGATTACGGCAGGGAGTTTCACGACCGCCTTTCCGACCAGTTTCATCCCACCGAGGGGGGCAGCTCCTTCGACCAGACAGGCTATTTCCTGCAGGCGGTCATCCCTGTCCCGCTCAAAGCTATCACCCTGACCCTACGGCACGACGGCTACGAGACATCATACGATCCCGAAAAACGCACCTTCCTGGAGCATGCGAACGGACGGCGGCGGGCCTATCACGTGCGATGGACCCAGACGGAGCTGTATATCGAGTTCAAGGGGGGTATCACCGCCCGGACAAATTACGAATGGTACATGAACGAGGATCCCATCCGCAGCGAGTTCAAACTTGCCCGGAACACGGAAAGCTTTTTCGCCGAGGTCCAGTCAGAGAACGAAATTGCCCTGGTTAAATTGCAGGTAAAGACAAAAGATATCGGCCAGAAAGACCGCGTATATGGCGGATCGCGGCGATTCGGCGAGCGGATCATCTTCGGCACCGAGGTAAAAGCCAACATCGGCGAGAAGTGGCAGGTCTACTCCCGAATGGCTCTGGTAGACGCCCGGGTCGATGAGTGGTCCTCCATGATGTTCCACCTGGGCTATTTCATTTCTCCCCGGGCGGAGATCTTCGTCGAATTCGGCAGCGGCTGGCACACCGACAACGATCTGGTCAACGATAACGACATTGCCGACAACATCCAAAAAATCGACCAAAAGGCCTTTTTCGTGACTAAAGTCTCATTTTGAGGAGGTTTTTTTGAAGAAAACGGTGATCGCCAAACAACTTGCCAGCCGGATGATAGTTTTCCTGGCACTTATAGGCTTCATCAGCCCTCCCCATGCTCTCTGGGCCCAGGATGATCTGGCCCCCGTGGTGGAGAACGGTCAGGTGCTCTTCTCCTGTCTGGCCCCTGGAGCGGGAGCGGTCTGCCTGGCCGGAACCTTCAACAGCTGGAACGACCAGGCTGATCCGATGGAGCGGGGCGATGACGGAATCTGGCGAGTGTCCCTGTCTTTGTCGGCGGGACGTCACGAGTACAAGTTCGTCATCGACGGCAACTGGACCACCGATCCCAACGCGCACGACACGGGCCCCGACGGCTACGGCGGGGAAAATGCGGTGCTGGTCCTCACTGGATCCGGGGATAACTTGCAGATCGCGGTGCCCGAAAAGGGCACGGCGGCGGCCGCAAAAGCAGCCATACCAAAAAGCGCTTTGCCCTATATCAGCGGACGGTATGTCGCCTCCTTGCTCACCCGGCGCGACTCTGAGGATGACAATCGCTTTGGCCTGACCAGGCCGCAACACGATATCCGGCTGGACTTCTCCGTGGACATCGGCTCCGGGGTCTCCGCCTGGGCGGAGACCAGGATCAACACCATCGAAGACGATCCCGCCCTGGAGTTGCACCGGGCTCACATCATAGCTGATCTGAGATATTTCCAGCTGTTACCCTATCACAATGAATTGCTGGTGGAGTTCGACGACCCCCTGGCCCTGGTGGGCCAGATCGGGGACATGAAGGATCCCTTTGGGGAGGATACCCAGGGCATCGTGCTGACCTCCTCGGCCATCTCGACACACAATCTGGG
>CBDUWG010000319.1:0-2916 GCA_965370845.1 uncultured bacterium | reverse complement strand
TCTGGTAAATAAACTGGCCGAGCTGGGCATGAAGACCATCACCATTGCGCCTGAAGTGGGCACGGAGCGGATGCGCCGGGTCATCAACAAAACGGTGACCGAAGAGGATGTGCTGCGAACGGCATCCATGGTCGCTGAGGCGGGAATTCCCCGATTGAAGCTCTATTTTGTGGTGGGTCTTCCAGGAGAGAAAGCGGAGGATGTTGTGGCCATTTTGGGTTTGGTGAGAAGGGTGCGGCAGGTACCCGGCCTGCGAAAGATCACCGTCAGCGCAAGCGCCTTCGTGCCCAAGGCGGCCACGCCCTTTCAATGGGCCCAGATGAAAAGGGAATTGGTATTGCGTCAGAAGATGCTTTTCCTGGCTCGGGGCCTGCGGGCCATGAAAGGGGTGAGCTTTACTGGGGAGAGCCCGCGCCGGTCTCTGTGGCAGGGAGTGCTGGCCATGGGCGACCGTCGTGTTGGTATGGTGATCTGGCACCATCTGGTGGATGGTTTAAGCTGGCCGCAGGCCTGGCGTAAGGTGGGGGTAGAGCGGGACTTTTTCGTGCACCGCGAGCGAGCTTTCGGAGAAACCCTGCCCTGGGAGATCATCGATCATGGCGTGTCCAAAACGAAATTGCGAGACGAATATCTGCGGGCAGAAGAGGCGGCTGGCTGAGCTGCTTCTTGGATAGATCAGGACAGAGCAAAAAAGGGATGCCCAGGCATCCCTTTTGTATATCTCTGAATCATGCGCAAGCGATCTACTTCTTGATCATCCTCTGAACTCGATCCGATCGCAGGCAGGTGGTGCAGACATTAATTTTCTTGGACTTTCCGTCGATGACCACTCGAACGCGCTGCAAGTTCGGCATCCACCGTCTTTTGGTAACATTGTGAGCATGACTGACGTTGCTCCCGGTGATGGGACCTTTTCCGCATATTTCACATCGTCTGGCCATAAGTGCCTCCTGGTTTTTACTCAATAATCCCTTTTAAAATTAAGCACAATCCCGAAATATCAGCATTGTCTTGGCGCTTCCAACATACTAAATTTGGGGAAGAATGGCAAGGAATTTTTCCGAAAGGGACCAGAAAAGGGCTTGACCATTTGGACAAAAAGTTGTAAACTTATGAAGTTGTATAACACAAGACCCCATGGAGGCATGTATGGCCGAACAACCCTCCCTGTCCCGGGGCGACTCTGCTAGAGGTGGTCTGCACCTGGGAACCGCAGTTCAGTATCTTAAGGGTGTTGGGCCCCGGCGCGCTGTTCTGTTGAAAGCTGTGGGCGTGGAGACGGTGGAGGATTTGCTGAGCTACATTCCCCGGCGGTATTTGGACCGCAGTTCGGTGATGCCCATCGCCAAGCTCAAATCCAATGACCAGGCTACGGTGGTGGGAAAAGTAGAGACCTTCGGATTCCAAAAGGGCAGGACGCCGCGTTTTGTGGTTATCCTCTCGGACGAGTCTGGTTTTCTCAACTGTACATGGTTTCATGGTCTGGAGTTCTTGCCTAAAGTCTTTCATGTGGGCGACACGGTGGTGGTCAGCGGACCGGTGACCTTCTACCGCGGCAAAAGCATGACCCATCCGGAGTTCGAGGTTCTCTCCGGGAGCGACCACGAGCTCATTCACACAGGACGAGTGGTGCCGCTCTATCCCTCCACGGCTAACCTGAAACGGGCCCGGTTGGGTAGCCGGGGGTTAAGGCGTATCATCAAGCCGGCGCTGGACCGTCTGGGTTCTGATATTCCGGAGACCATATCAGCCGCTATCTTGGAGAGAAACGGGTTGATGGCTCGTTGGGAGGCTTTCCAGAATGTGCATTTCCCCGATAATATAGCAGCGGCACAGGAAGCACGTCGCCGGATGGCCTTCGAGGAGCTTTTTTATCTGGAGCTCTCCCTGGCTCTGCGCCGGAGTCGACGCCGCCAGAGAGCCGATGGTATCGTCTTTCAGAAGGCCGACGGCCTCATAAGCCGGTTGTTGGAGGAGCTGTCCTTCCAGCTTACCCCTGCCCAGAAGAGGGTACTCCACGAGATCCGGGCCGATATGAAAAGCAGAAGGCAGATGAACCGCCTTTTGCAGGGCGATGTGGGTTCGGGCAAAACCGTAGTGGCTCTGATCACCATGCTCATCGCCGTGGAGAACGGGTATCAGGCAACGCTGATGGCTCCCACGGAGATTCTGGCCGAGCAGCACTACCTCACCCTTCGAGACCTGTTAAGCACGCTGGGCGTACAGGTGACCCTGCTTGTGGGTGGAATGAAGAAGGCACCGCGCGAGAAGGCCATGTTCTCCATAGAGAGCGGCCAGGCACAGGTGGTTATCGGCACACACGCCTTGATTCAGGAGAAAGTGAACTTCGACCGTCTGGGGCTGGTGGTGATCGATGAGCAGCACCGCTTCGGCGTGGTACAACGGGCCGCTCTGCGCCGCAAGGGTGTTTGTCCCGATGTGCTGGTCATGACTGCCACTCCCATTCCGCGCAGTCTGGCCATGACCCTTTACGGGGACCTGGATGTTTCCGTTCTGGATCAACTGCCGCCGGGGCGAATGCCGGTCAAGACCCGGAGGTGCGATGAGCGTAAACGGGAGGAGATCTACCGGTTCCTGGATGAGCAGATGCGCCAGGGAAGGCAGGTGTATGTGATCTGTCCCCTGGTGGAACAGTCAGAGAAGCTGGATTTGAAGGCGGCCAAGGAGATGGCTCAGCGCTTGACCGAAGAGGTGTTCCCCCAATGGCGTGTGGCCCTACTTCACGGGCGGATGCCCAGTGCGAAAAAGGAGAAGGCGATGCGGGCCTTTTCCCAGCACCAGATTGACCTGCTGGTGAGCACCACCGTGGTAGAGGTGGGAATGGATGTGTCCAACGCCTCGGTTATGTTCGTCGAACATGCCGAGCGGTATGGGCTCTCGCAGCTTCATCAGCTT
>CBDUWG010000318.1:0-2933 GCA_965370845.1 uncultured bacterium | reverse complement strand
GTCAAAAGAGTGTTGACCACCCAGGCACATTATAGGAGGATCTGGGGTGTCCGGTACTAGGGCTGTATGGATGATGCTGCCTGAGGGATTTCTGGTCGCGAGTGTCGGTTTGGTGATGGCCAGAGATGCACCGCCAACGACATTGGTTTTCCCGACGTTTCTGCACTCCTGGGGGATGCACAAGGCTACATCCCGCCATCTGTTCCTTTTCGTTGGCCTGAAGACCAAGTTCGATGATCCCCAGGGCTTGGCCGCCGTGCGTCTGCGGGCATGGGACGATCCGAGCAGCGAGTTCGATGATGATGAGCTCACCATCTATGGTGTGAACTCCGGTAGCCATAATATCATCTACAACACATCCATGTTCGGTCTGGGGATCTATGGGGAAAAGGGGCAGGGTGAGGGCCAATTTCGAGACCCCCGGGGCATCGCCGCTGACCAAGATGGAAATGTCTATGTGGCGGACACGGGAAATCACCGTGTCGTTCAACTGTTTAACACCGGGCATGAGCTTATATGGGGGGGGACCGTTGGTTCGCCCGGGAATGCCCCGGGCCATTTTAATTCTCCATTCGGGGTGGCTCTGGACTCTCAAGGGCGTTTCTACGTCACCGACACGGCCAACCATCGAATTCAGATCTTCGACGATCAAGGCCAATTCCTTCGCCAGATAAGCGGGGATCTAAACGATCCCAAGGGCATTGCCATCATCGACTCCGCGGAGAGGTGGTCTTATTATGGCCAGACTTACCTGTGCGTGGTAGACAGTGCAGGCCGTCGGCTACAAAAATTCTCTGCGCAGGGCGTGCTGCTGCAGAGTACCAGTTGCTACCAGACGGGAATGCCCCAAGCCCGGTTTGGGTATGTGGCCATCGACTATTACGGCAATGTGTGGGTGACCGATGAGAAAAATCACTGTCTGCACAAGTTTGATCGCCAGCTGAATTATGTGGTCTCCTTCGGGCGCAAAGGAAAGGATGACCGGGAGTTCATTTCCCCTCGCGGCCTGGCTATCTGGCGGCGGTTCGGTCAGGTTTTCGTGTCCGAGGAGGCAGGTGCTCAGTATTATTGGGTGGGAGTGGACCTGTTGTGTTTACAGATACGGCCTGTTGGGCAGAGAGGAGGGCTCACAATTTCCTTTTTATTGACCGAGAGGGCTTACCTGACAGTGGAGATCCGGGATGACCATGGAGATCTGGTAAAGGCCCTTATGGTCAACAAGCAGGAGCCCATCGGTAGCTGTGAATACCGGTGGGATGGCCGTGGTGTGGGGGGCGAGGTTGTACCTCCAGGACAATACAGGGTGAGGATTGTCGCTGAGCCCACCTATTCGTCATATCGCTATTTTCGGAAGATCATAGAGGAGAAGGTGAAACTGTGAGCGCGGCTATTGCTGGAACAGCCTGGATGGTGGGTCACGATGTGGACACCGATCAGATCCATTGCGGACAATATTTGCCTTTGAGCAATTCGGCGGAGATGGCCAAGCATGCAATGGAGCATGTTCCCGGATTGGAGAGCTTCGCCCAGTTGGTAAAGGAAGGTGATTCGGATGCGGTTCATACAGAGAGCACGCCGTGCTTTGTCTGCAACATGCCGGGGTGATTCTGGTCATCGCTGATTTTGCCACTACCGGCCAGCAGTTTCAGGTGGATCCACTATCCGGGAAGGTCACAAATTTGGACACGGATCGGCAAATTGATGGAAAACCTCTTTCTGGTTTGGCGCGTCAGGTTGCTGGAAAAGATGGTCTTCTTCCATACAGAAAGCGAAGGTTAAGGAGTGAACCGATGAAAAAGCTATGGGCGCCCTGGAGGGCGCGATATATTCTCCAGCCAAAGGAGAAGGGCTGCCTGCTCTGTCGAATTTCTGGGGAGAACAAAGATGAGGAAAACTATGTTTTGTGGCGAGGCGAACTGGGTTATGTCATGTTGAATCTTTACCCTTACAACGCCGGTCACCTGATGATTGTGCCGTATCGCCACGAGAAAAACCTGCAGAATCTGGATGACAGGGAATCTCTGGAGTTGATCAGGTTGGCTCAAATGAGCATCAGAGCCCTCAAGGGATCCATGAGACCCCAGGGGTTTAATCTGGGCATGAACCTGGGAAGCATTGCTGGAGCGGGCATCGAAGAACATATCCATCTGCACGTCGTGCCCCGTTGGAAGGGAGATACCAATTTCATGCCAGTTTCGGCCTCCACCAAGGTTATCTCCCGGTCCTTGGAGGAGACCTATCGTGCCTTAAAAGATGTCTTTCAGGCTTCGCTATCTTGATGTCGCAAACTGGTTCGAAAACCGCTTCAGCGAAGCGGGCAGTTCGTCACCCCGGTTTTTTTCTAATCGAGCCAACCGATGAGCCTGAGGCAGTTTTTTCCCGGTAACTTTTTTCTGGCTGGCCGTTTCAAAAACATGGCCAGATTATAGGCGTGAACCGGTGTGGCCAATGTTCTTTAGCTTTCTTGTTGTTTGATCTGAAACCCTTCTTCGGTAAAGAGTTTTAGACAGATATCGCTCACTTTTGGATCATAAAGAGTCCCTCTTCCTCGGGAGATAAACGCCAGCACAGCATCTAAGCTGAGAGCAGGTCGGTATGGTCGGTGTGAAGCCAGAGCTTCGACAACATCGGCGACGCCCAAAACTTTTGCCTCCAAGATGATGTCTTTACCCAATAGACCTACAGGATATCCCGAACCATCAAGCCTTTCGTGGTGCTGAAGCACGATTTTGGCGACCGGCCAGGGAAACTCTATCGTCTTCAATATTTCGTAGCCGTGTTGTGTGTGAGTTTTCACCATATTGAACTCGATTTCGGTTAGCCGGCCGGGCTTGGTGAGAATTTCCGCAGGTATATATATCTTGCCGACGTCATGAGTCATGGCGGCCATGCGGGTTGCGCTATTTTGTTCTTCGGAAAGCCCCATCTTCTCA
>CBDUWG010000317.1:0-2935 GCA_965370845.1 uncultured bacterium | reverse complement strand
GTGACGACGCTACATTATCTTACCTCAGAATCTCCAACTGCGCATATCGAGCCAGCAGCTTCTTGGATCCCCGGTCTTTGAAGGCCACGGTCAGCTTCAGGTCGTCGGCATAGCCGCTCAGCTCCATCACCTTGCCAATGCCGAACTTGGCATGCCGAACCATCGATCCCACGCCCACCCGGGGGGTGAACTCATCGTCGGGCCCGGTCAGACGGCTATCATCCGCCTGGACGTCTCTTTTGGGGGACCAATCGCCCAACCCGTGTCCCTCCACCTCCATAAGCTCGGTGGGAATCTCGTCCAAAAAACGCGAGCGGAGGCAGCTCATCCCTCCCCCGTACCGCCTTCGCCAGTGGCTCAGCGACAGAAATAGCTTCTCCCGGGCGCGGGTCATACCCACGTACATCAGCCGGCGCTCCTCCTCCAGCTCCTCGGGGCTCTCCATGGCGCGGGACAGGGGAAAGAGCCCCTCCTCCAGGCCGGTGATGAACACAACCGGAAACTCCAGCCCCTTGGCGCTGTGCAGGGTCATCAGGGTGACGGCATTGCTCGCCGGATCCCAGGCGTCCACGCTGGTCATCAGGGAGACCTCCTCTAAAAAACCGGTCAAAGAGGCATCCTGGTTGCGCATGAAGAACTCCTCGGCGGCGGTCACCAGCTCGCGGATGTTCTCCGCCCGGGTCTGGGCCTCAACTGTGTTCTCCTCCATGAGCTTCGTCAAATAGCCGGTGCCCTCCACCACCTCCCGGACGACCTCGTGCACATCCATGTCCTTGAGGCGGGCCATGAGAGACCGGAACAGCTCGTGCAGCTCCCCCAGCTTCTCCCGGATCCCCTCCCTCAAATCCTCCATCTTGCCAGCCAGCTTGATGGCCTTCAGCAGACCCACCCCTTTCTCGGCGGACAGTGCCTCCAGCTTGCCCATGGTGGTGGGGCCGATGCCCCGCCTGGGCACGTTGATGATCCGCCGCAGGTTGACCGCGTCGTTGGGGTTGGCCACGATCCGCAGGTAGGCTAAAATGTCCTTGACCTCCTTGCGCTCGTAGAAGCGCACGCCCCCCACGATGACATAGGGCAGGCCCATGCGGCGCAGCTGATCCTCGAAGCTGCGCGACTGGGCATTGATCCGGTAGAGGATGGCGAAATCGGACAGGGCCCTCAGGTTCTGGGACCGTTCCGTCTGGATCTTATCCAGAACGGTCATGGCCTCTGACCGCTCATCCGGGGCCTCAAAGAGAGTGATGATCTCCCCGGCCCCCTTGTCCGTCCACAGGGTCTTCTCCTTGCGCCCCCGGTTATGAGCCACCACATGTCCGGCGGCGGTGAGGATGTTCTGGGTGGAGCGATAGTTCTGCTCCAACTTGACCACCTTGGTGTCGGGATAGTCCTTCTCGAAGCTGAGTATGTTGCCGATGTCCGCTCCCCGCCAGCCGTAGATGCTCTGGTCGTCGTCGCCCACAACGCACAGGTTGCGGTGCTTGGAAGCCAACATGTTGACCAGCATGTACTGGGCATGATTGGTGTCCTGATACTCGTCCACCAGGATATATTGGAAGCGGTTCTGGTAGCGGGCTAATACTTTGGGGTGGGCCTGAAAGAGGAAAACCAACTTGCTGATCAGATCCCCGAAATCCATGGCGTTGTTGGCCTCCAGGCTCTTCTGGTATCGCTGGTAGATCAAAGCCGCCTTTTGCTCGTAATCGTCAACGGCCTGGTTGGCGAACTCTTCCGGGGTCATCAGGTTGTGCTTGGCCCCCTCGATGCGGGCCCGGAATCCTTTGGGGGAAAGGCGCTCTGCGGAGATGTTCAGCTCGACCATGGTCCTTTTGACCAGGCTTAACTGATCATCCCCGTCGTAGATGCTGAAGCTGCGGTCATATCCCAGCCTATTTCCCTCCCGGCGCAAAATGCCGGCGCAGATGGAGTGAAAGGTGCCCATGCGGATGAACCGCCCATCCCTGTCCAGCATCTTGACCACCCGGTCCCTCATCTCCTCGGCGGCCTTGTTGGTGAAGGTCACCGCCAGGATGTGCTCCGGGCTGATGCCCATTTCTCCCACCAGGTAGGCGATGCGCGTTGTCAGCACACGGGTCTTGCCGCTGCCCGCCCCGGCCAATACCAGGACCGGGCCTTCCACATGGGTAACCGCCTCCCGCTGGACGGGATTCAGATCGGCCAACAGGTTCACTAAAATCTCTCTCCTTGGTTCCGGGACCACCGGACACAGCTGTGGCCAGTTGCCCCTGGGCTTTTCAGCTCAAAACCCCGCTGCCATCAGAGGTAGCTGGCCACGGCATCATCGACTGTATCGTACGACTCGAAGATGCTGATCAGCTTGGTGACCATCAGCAGATTTTGCACCTTCTCGGTGGTGTTGGCCAGCTTCAGATCGCCGTCGTTGTTGCGCATGGTGGTCAGGCCCCCGATGAGAATGCCCAGGCCGGAGCTGTTCATCCAGCTCACTCCGCTCAGGTCCACCACCACTTTTTTCTTGCCCTCGTCGACAAGCTGATGGAGCCGCTCTCTGACGACACCGGCATCCGGTCCGCCCATGATCTTGCCTTTGGGCTCGAGAATGACCACCCCGTTCTGTTCCCGCTCGCTCATTTTCAAGCTTTACACCCCCCTTTATTAGACGTAATAGAGTGACTCACACAGATTTAACCTGTGAGCCCTCTGCCTAAATTCACTTACACAATACAAAGGATTGCCGGGGAAGTCAACTGTTTTTTTGCATGCTGTGGAGGAGAATGAGAGTGTCGAGCCCTTTTTTAGGATAGTGCTTTTGAAAAAAGAGGTTCGGGGTTCTGAAAAGATAGGATTCAAGGATTCAAGGATTCGAGGGTTCCAGGGGAAAACCTATACTGAACCTGATGGATTCGCAGGGGACGGTTGGCAGGAATTACTTGAATCCTTTAAGCCTTGGCCCCTTGAA
>CBDUWG010000316.1:0-2936 GCA_965370845.1 uncultured bacterium | reverse complement strand
AGTATGCCATACTCTCCCTTGATCAGATCCAGGTCTCCAAGGTCTCAGTGGGCTGGAATTGGTCAACGCGCAACCTCGCCCTCATATAAATTTCCTCTGAAGAGACCCATCCGATAAAAAAGTTGACACAGCCCTCATGTCTGCGTATACTATCTTCCCTGATTAAAACCATCTTTCCACCAAACACCACAACAGTTTCTTCAAGAAAGAGCGGTCTATGAAAAGAGGCTTATTCATCGCCCTGGTCATGGCGGCAATGGCCGCTGGGACCGGACTGGCCCATCCGGCAACCTCCGACGAGCTGGAGGAATCCCCACCTCAGTATCAGCTGGACCTGATCGTGACCACCGCCCAGCGGGAGAACGAGAAATTCTTCTACACTGTGGATGAGCTAACAGCGGAAGATCTCCGGCAGAGAGATGTGCAAACGGCTGCCCAGGCTCTGAATTTCCTGCCGGGCATACGCACGAAAGTCGCCCGCGTGGGCCATGGCCAGTACGTGTGCATCCGCGGCTTTGAGCAACAACATCTATTGATCCTCGTCGACGGCGTACCCCTCTATAATCCATACGACGGCCTGGTGGAGCTGGACCACATCCCCAGCGAACAGATCCAGGCCATCAGGGTGGTCAAGGGAACCAGCTCAGCGACATATGGTCCCAACGCCCTGGGCGGAGTCATCAACATCATCACCAAAAACCCCAAGGGTAAAGCAAACCGGGGTATGGTGGCTGAATTCGGCCAGAACAAAACAATCAATATCCGGCTGCACCACGGCTTTCGAGCCGGCCCCATGGACATCCGGTTTTCCGGAAACCGGGCCTGCTCCGACGGGTTCCGTCTTGCGCAGGATTTCCAGGAAACGGAGGTCCCCAAGCTCCCCGATGGCCAGGATCTCCTGCACTACGAGGACGGCGGCCGGCGGGACAACAGCGATTACGCTAAAACGGCCGGCCACCTGGCCCTGAGTTATCTCCCCGGCGAGAAGTTTAACCTGACTCTCTCGGGAAGCCTGGTGGACAACGAATGGGGCGTTGCCACACATCCCTTCTACAACGCGAAAAAGAACAAGTCCCGCATTCGCTACTGGCGCTTCACCGAGTGGCGGCAGGGAATGGCCAACCTTTCCGCAGTTTACCGGCCGCGCAAGGGACTCACGGCCAGGGCTGGAACCTTCTACAACAAGTACGACAACACTCTGGACAGCTATGACGACGACACTTACACCTCCCAGGAGAAAGGCTATGCCTATCACAGCATCTACGACGACCATGCTCTGGGGGGGCACTTTCAGCTGGCCGGAGATCTGGGCCGCGCCGGTCACGTCACTCTGGGTGGCGGAATCCTCCAGGATGTGCACCGGGACACGCCGGATGAGGGACAGCCGACCGGTGAGTTCCAGATGCGAACCTGGTGGGTCGGCCTGCAGGACCAGGCCAGGATTTCAGAACGCGTCTCGGCGGCGCTGGGACTCAATTACGCCCTTTTAGACAAACGCAAGGCGGCGGATCTGACCGACGCCGGCGAAGATTTCGCCACCCTGAACCCGCATATCTGTGTAGCCCTCCTGACCTCTCCAATATCACGGGTCTATCTTTCCCTGGCTCACCAGACCGGCTTCCCCACCATGAAACAGCTCTACGGTGAAGACGGAAATCCCCAGCTCAAGGCCCAGAAGACAAATCATCTGGAGCTGGGCACCGAATGGGTCGTCTCTGCGCAGACCCGGTTCGATGGCGCCCTGTTTTACGACTGGGTCAGCGACCTGATCGAGGGCAATTACCTGTCCCGCACCACCGTTAACGTGGAAAAAGCACATCTGTTCGGGGGCGAAGTAAGCTATCAGTATTCTCCCGCAAAGGCCCTGCACATCGCCCTGAGTTACTCCTGTCTGTACACCGAAAATATGTCCGATCAGCGGCCCGGCGAGTATCTCCAGTTCCGGCCGGAACACACGCTTGACTGGCGTCTGTCTTTGCGCCTCCTGGAGAAATGCAAGATTTTATTCTACGGCTCCGCCCTCTCCCGGCAACACTTCTACGACGATTTCAACGACCGCCGGCTGAGTCACCTTCCCGCTTACTGTGTCGCCAATCTGACCTTTCGCTGGCAGCCTCTCTCCTATATGGAGCCTTTTCTCAGCGTTAGCAACCTTTTCGACGCCGACTACCAGGAGGTTTACACCAGTCCCTCTCCCGGCCGGGATGTCCACGGCGGCCTGCGAATGAGCTGGTGAAGGGGCGGGTTTGAAACCCGCCCACACCTGTTGTTCCCTTGATTAATCTCGCACTTCATTTTTCAATTTAAATTTACACTTTGCAATTTGAAATGAGGTTTTTACGGGGAAGGGTGGGGTACTGCTTACTGCCGACTGCCTACTGCTACTGGGGTGGTATGGGGGGAGGGGTCCCCCTCGCTCCGACCGGCGTGCCGCTGTGCGGCACCGGCTGGCTATGGCCTTCGGCCATACCGTCCTTACTATTCGTGCGGCCGGCCGCCAGCCTCGCCGTCCTCCGCTACCCCCTCTGCGGTACGATTTGCCAGCAGTACTCAGTTGAGGTTTATGGCCGCAGAAACACGACACCCTCTGACCTTACGGATGCAACCCAAGGGGTTGAGGATTCTGGAAAAATAGGATTCAAGGGTTCGAGGATTCAGGGATTCGAGCGATCCCCGTCCACCACCACTGGGAACATCAACAGGTTTTGAATTGCTTTTCCCTTGAACCCTCGGCCCCTAGACCCCTCGAATCCTGGACCCCTTGACTCCTTGAATCCTATGTTAGGTTTTTACGAAGCTCGAGTCTCGAATCCCGGCCCTTATCCAGTATCAAGTATCCAGTATCCAGAATCCAGTTTTCTCACCAGCATCTGGGATCAAGGATCGGTTCTATCTTTTCATCCAGCATCCAGGATCTAGGATCCAGGATCCGCCTT
>CBDUWG010000315.1:0-2943 GCA_965370845.1 uncultured bacterium | reverse complement strand
ACCTCGATCAGTTGCGCTCCCTTTTCTTTGACCTCTTGGCAGAAAACCCGCTTGTCTGGAACCTTCAGGCTGAAGTGATTGATACCGGAGGAAAGAGAGACCTGGTCGGGATCCGTCATTTTCCCATCGGGCTGGAACAGCTCCAGAGCTACCTCGTCCCGGCGGTAAACCGCCACCTGACAGGCCACTTCCCGGCCAAAGATCCGGCTCATGATCTCGGAGGGAATCCGATAGTCGTACTGCTTATCAAATCCCATAATTTGATGATAGAATTGGTCTGAACGGGCCAGGTTCTTCACCCACAGGCCCAGTTGGTGGATTGTCAGCATCCCTGGCTCCTTATCTGAAGGAGATGAACCAGCATCGATTTCAGCAGAACGGGGTCGGCATTGATCGGAACGAAGGGCGATACTTTCGTTGCAGGGTTCTTGCAAAAAATAGAGATTTTTCAGCGACAAGTCAAGGGCTGTTCAGAAGGTTGAGGAAAGTTGCAGATGAGGGCATCACTTTTTCTCGGCCATCTGAAAGCTCCCGCCGGCCTCTCGATTCTGGGCCACTTCAAGGGTTTGCTTTGTGGATGTGTAGCCGCTTCGGTGGACGGAGATGGTTCTGGTGCCCGGTTCTACGCAGACGAACCGGTAGGCGCCATCGGGTCCCGTTTGCTGAACGAAGGCGTCATCCAGGATCACCAGGGCACCCTCGATGGCCTTATTTTTCCCGTCGGTGATGGTTCCAGCGATGGTGCCGGTGGCTGTCACCTGCAGGCCGAAATCCTCCAGCAAACCGCAGAAGATAGCATAAGCCTCGCGGCGCAGATAAACCGGGTCCTTTAACCTCTGCTCCGCCGTGGGATCTGTGACTACCGTGGGGGTCACCAGTGCCCGGTCCACGTAGGCCTCGATCATCAGATATGAGGACCACTCGGCAACGCCCAAATCGGGTGTGCCCAGATAAGAGACCAGGTGCTTCTGGATTTTCTGGGCCAGAGTCCCGCCTTCCTTGTCGGTGTAGAAATGGAAGCAGCGCGAGCCATCCTTATCCATGTAAGGGTTACTGTGGGAGATGGAGATCATCTTGTGGGGCTTGAGGTCGCGGATAAAACGTGTTCTGACCACCGGGTCCAGGGTTTCTACGAACCTGGTGCGGGTCATGTGGACGGTGGCACCGGCTGCCATCAGATATTCGCGAAGATACTGGGCCACCCGCAGGTTGATATCCGCGGCCTTCAGACCTGCCGGTCCCACGGCCGCGGGCTCATCCCCGCCGCCTTCAGCGTCTATGGCCACCGATTTGTCCACAAGCAGACCGCCGTACAGGGGCTGCAGAACGATGTCCTGGTTCAGTCCGGCCTTTTTTCTGACCCCCAACTTATCCTCATGGCTCCGATAACCAGGACACTGCACCCGCAGAGGATGGGGTTCCGGCTCCACCTCCTCGAACAGGAAGTGGCCGTTCTCATCGCTGCGGACCATCCGGTCGCCCAGTTTCACCCAGGCCCCGGCCAGGGGAGAGCCATCCTGGCCGTTGGTGACGGTGCCGGTGACCAGAGAGCTGCAGGTGGAGTCGAACTGAACCTCCACGCGGTCGTAAATGTTTCCGCAGGTGGCAAAGATGAGCGCTTTCCCCCGGGGGTCTTTCACCGTCAGGTAGGTTCCGGCACGTCCTGTTGTGGTGCTGTCCTCTGAAGAGCTGGGCGTGCCCCGGTCGGTGACAAAAGAAACTTTGCTGCCGTCGCCTGCCGGGTTTCCGTTTTTGTCCGTGACCGAAGCCCGAACCCGGATGCCAAATGCTCCCTTGACAGGAGCCCAGCTGGGCGCGCAAGCCAATTGTAGTGTGGCCGGTGGCATGGTCACAGTGAACTCTTTCCGGGCCGGGCTGGTAGCGTTGCCCCGCCGGTTGCGGGCCATGAGAAATAAAGTGTGCCGGCCGCTGGCCAGGGGCTGTGGGGAGACAGCCGTCAATTTCCCCGTCCCGTGATCGAAGTGGTGGGGGAGGAATTTATCATCGATCTTCAGCTCGATGGTCGCCGGATCGATGCCCGAACCGCCCTGCTCATCCAGGATAGCGGCCTGAACGGTCAGCATCCCCGTCTCGGTCACATCATCATTGAGCTGAAGCTCCTCGATCCGCGGAATGCCCCCGTCGAAGTAATTTTTGACCCCCTCGTAGTAAGCCTCAGCCTCTTCTTGTTGATGGCTTTCGGTTTTCAACTTGGCCTCCCTCTCGGGATTGCTGAGATACGACGGCTCGCCCAGAACACAGGGCTCATCGTTATATTTGGTGACGTAGTAGATGGCCGGCCGGACCGGTAGCTGGGTCAGCCCGATATGTTTGTGAAAGGAAGCGTAGAGCTGGTTGGCCACGTCCCGGGATGGGCCGTCGCTCCACCAGGAGTAGTAGAGCTCCGAGCGGTCGGTGGTCCGGTCTACCTGGGCGTTGGCATTGTGGTGCAGGGAGACGAACAGGTCGGCCTTCTTCTTTTTGGTGAAGGTCACGCGGTCTTTCAGGGACACCGTCTGGTCGTCTTGCTGGCGGGTGAGATACACCTTGGCCCCGTCCTTCTCCAGCATCTTCTGCAGCTTTTTGCTGACATCCAGGTTGGGGGTTTTCTCCTCCAGTCCGTTCAGGCCCACGGCCCCTAATTGTTCGCCCCCGTGGCCCGGGTCCAATACGATGGTTTTTCCGGCAAGCCCAATGCCTCTGGGTCTGCCGCCGATGATGGCGCAGGAGGTTAGCAGGATGGGGATGATCAGAAGAGCCAGACAGACAGAACCGCTAGTGGGATGGGTGATGTTCATGGGTAACCGTCCTTTTAAATGGGGACACATCCTATTTTTTATTATCGGTTCTCTTGCGTGGTCTACCCCTTGCTCCTTGTGGATGATAACATCCATAAGGAGCGTGGATAGCTATGAACGAAGCTTTCTACTCGTTTTCACGCGA
>CBDUWG010000314.1:0-2943 GCA_965370845.1 uncultured bacterium | reverse complement strand
CAACATTGAGGATACACTGCAGAACCACCGGCTGTCCATGTAATTCCTCCCAATCCTTCTAGCGGTCATACTGGAAAGCCCCGGCATCCACTGTCTGATACTTGGCTAGATCCTGGCCCGCGGCAAATGATGGGATGGAAACGGCCGCACCTTCAAACGCCTGGTACAGAATTAGGCCCTGCGGGTCGGTGAGCTTGTGAATAGCGTAGAAGCCAGCCTGTGAGGAGTCGATTAAACCTCCATAAATGAATATATCCGCTTTTATCTTATCCTCAATGTCTATATCGGCGATGGCATATACGATTTTGCCATCGATCGTCTCAAAGGAAGCGATATAGCCCTTAGCTGCCAGAAAGCTTCCTAGCTCGAGTGGTTCTGCTTTGCCGAATAGCTGACTTCGAAGCAGCATGAACCCTGTTGCCAGGATGAGCACAACCACAACCAGGCCTATCAACTTGCCTCCGCCACCTCTTTTGGGCCGGGCTTTTCCCTCTGGAACAGTGAGCGGTTGAGAGGTCCGAAACTTCTCCAGAGCTGCGGCTTTCTCCGGGGAGATTGGCTTGCGAGGCATTTTTATCTTAAGATGGTCTGGAATTTGGGAGTGATACTGGAATCCGTGGCGCTCCAGACTGGCTTTTGCCTCTTGGTACAAGCCCTGCCAAAAGCGAATGAAGATGGTCTGTCCCGTATCGCTGGGGTGGACCTCGGCGAACCTCTCTTGCACTCCTTTGCGACTGTACATGGCGAAGAGGTAATGATGGTGTTTGATCTCCAGAGATTGCCCGGAAGCATGAGGTGAAGGTCTGTCTGGCCAGTCCCCGCCGAGTTTGTCGGATAACAACTGGCGTACTAAGGAGACGATTTCATCCGCCTTGTCTATCGACAAGGCTATCAAAAAGTGTCCATCGTGAGACCAGTCCATGGATAGGTCTTGTTTATCCTCATTTTCCCCTCCCCAGAAAACCACACGTTCTTGTTGTTTGTCCGTCTCTTTTGTTTCTTTGTTCTCCATTTTGTCTTTGCCCCCCGCCTGAGGTTTCATGTCAAAGAGTCTTTCATCTTAGTACATGGTGACGGTGAACTCCATACTACATCAAAAGTGAGAAATTGTCAAGAATTTTTTCTAAATCTCTTGACTCCCTTGCCAATTCGGCCTATAATGGAAGTGTTAAGAATCTTTTTTAAGCCCGGAAAGAGAGGTCACACACCTTTTTCCCGCCATGTAGCATAGATGGGAGAATTGGAAGGATGAGCACGCGGATCATCGATGCTCGATACGTAATAAGTCGGAAATTGGGTGCAGGATCCATCGGCTCGGTATATAAGGCCCATTTGGTCGGGGATAAAAACCCGGTAGCCTTGAAGGTGCTGGGTTTTAGTTCTGCTGACCTCGAGGGTGCGCAAAACCTGCGAGATGAATTCTCCCTTCTCAGTCAGCTTGATCATCCGTACATAGTTAAAATACTAAATTTTGGTCTGACATCAAAGAAGAAACCGTATTTTGTCATGGAATACGTAAAAGGGCCTCCGTTCGATCAGTCTCTTTTCCAGAAGATCACGGAGGTCGATTTTTACTCCATCTTGGCAGACATCTGCCTGGCTTTGGATTATTTACATGCCTACGGTCTCATCCACCAGGATGTGAAACCCAGCAATATTCTTCTTCAATCCCGTCCCCAGGGACCACCCATCGCTAAGCTCGTTGATTTTGGCCTGGCCACGACGAAGGTTGCCGCAGGTGGGGTTCAATTATCGGGGACTTTGGAGTATTTTGCGCCGGAGATGATTCGTGGAGGAACCGTAGATCATCGCGCCGACCTTTACTCTTTAGGTGTTACTCTCTACGAGGTGCTCACTGGGGAAAACCCCTTCCGGGCCAAAGATGCCCACGGCATTTTGCGCAACCATCTGGAGCTGGTTCCCAAACCTCCCCGGATGTACAATAAGAAGATCCATGGAGCCCTTGAGAGAATTGTGCTCAAGCTTTTGGAAAAAGACCCTCTGGATCGATTTCCCACAGCCTCGGCGGTTCTGGACAGCCTGCGCCGGGACGCTGGTTACGCCCTGACAGGTGATCAGGAACGAGCCACGGGCATTTTGCCTCCAAGCCAGTTTGTGGGCCGAGAGTCCCAGATAGCTCGCCTGCGCGGATGGCATCAGGAGGTGATGGCCGGAGAGGCGCGCCTGGTTTTTGTAGAGGGAGAATTTGGGATCGGAAAATCCCGGCTCCTGAAAGAGTTTGCCATTAGCTGTCAACTACAGGGAACCGCCGTGTTTGGGCACAACTGGGAATGGGGGGGCATTCCACAGCTGAGCAACCTGGCTATCGAGATGCCCGTTTTCCGTGTGCCCGGTGAGGTCCCCGGGGAGGGTTACCGGGCCTGGGAGCTGATCTGTCGTCAAATCAGCCAGTTCTCCAGAGCTCCCCTGCTTCTCATCGAGGATCTCGAGTCCAGTGATCTGACTCTATTGCCCTTTCTCGACTACCTATTGGATCGACTCTCTGGCCATCCCATCATGATCTGTGTCAGTTATCAGGCATCCCGGCTCGATGAAGAAAGAAGGTCATCGCTGCTATCTTTGCAGAAAAGAGGAGTGGTTTCTCCCGTACGCACTTTAAAGCTGCGGCCACTGACAAAGCCGGCTGTGGCCCAGTTGATTCATTCCCGGTTCAAGCTGCTGGATGGTGAAGAAAAGCTCAAAGACTATCTCTATCGGCAATCCAGGGGTAATCCGCTGTATGTGGAGGAGTTCATTGCGGCCATACGTGCTCACAAGATACTGGTTCCCTGTGCAGGAGGCTGGTCACTGGATCGCGATCGTCTGCTGCAGCTCAGATTTCCGCGGATCCTGGATGACATAAATCAGGTAACCATCGCAGGTATGAGTCCGGGGGTCAGAGAGCTTCTATCCGCCACCGCCGTGATCGGTGACGGATTTCGG
>CBDUWG010000313.1:0-2948 GCA_965370845.1 uncultured bacterium | reverse complement strand
AAGGATCATTGTTGAAGATGACGGCATTGGCTTCGATCCGCGTGCGGTGATTCAGGCAGGGAGTAAAATTGGCGGTTTCGGCCTGTTTAGTATCGAAGAACTCATGGCTGATCTGGGTGGTAGCCTGAGAATCGTGTCCGAGCCGGGCAAAGGCTGCACGGCCATCCTGTCCGCGCCCTTCGGTGTCGATGATAGCGGGGAGAAGGATTAGCTGGGGTGAAGAAGAGAAGGGCTGCTGGATTGAAGTGTTGGAGTAGTGGAGTAATGGGTTGGAGTAATGGAGTAATGGAGTGATGGAGTAATGGAATGATGAATGGTTGGGATAATGGACAAATATGAACCATGTTTGGATCTCGGGAAAGCAAGGGTGAAAGAATAAAAAATCAGATATTTTTCCGCTTTTAAACCCAACACTCCCGTACTCCAATACTCCAGCTCCTTCAAATTGCATGTTGATATGCTACGAATTGCCACGGATATTTCAATAACCAACAGTCTTGATTCACACCCGTAGTGGAGTGATGGAGTGATGAGAAAAAACCGAAACCGGGGATATCAGAAGTTGACGGTGTGGAAGGATGCTATCGAGTACTACTTTTTGACGTGTGATGTCTTTCGGTCTTTTCCTTATGGATTGACCATTTGGTTGTCAAAGAAAGCAATGCTGAGTATGGGGATGATTGAAAACAGAAGCATGTCTGGATTTTTCCATTACTTCAGCATTCCAGCACTCCAATACTCCAATACTCCAGCATTCCAACACTCCAGTTCTCCGTAGAAACGTGAGCGGGATGCTCGGTCCACCAACAGAATGTGACGAGGAGATTTCTTAGCTATGGCGATAACGATTCTTCTGGTAGACGACCATCCACTTTTTAGAAAGGGGCTCCGCCTCCTTCTGGAAGAGCAAGAGGATTTTCATATAGTCGGTGAAGCCGGAGACGGCCGGGAAGCGATTGACCGTGTGCGGACGCTTTCTCCGGATGTGGTGATTATGGACATTTCCATGCCGGATTTCAACGGGATAGATGCCACGCGACAGATCGCCTCCGAGGTTCCTTCCGCAAAAGTGGTGGCACTTTCCATACACGCCGCAAAGCGTTTCGTCGAAGACATGCTGCAGGCCGGCGCCGCCGGATACATCCTGAAAAAAAGTGTACCGGAAGATCTGGTGAACGGTATAAGGACCGTGATCCGGGGAGACGTCTATCTGAGCCCGGCAATCACCGGCATCGTGGTCTCACAGTACAAAGAATTACTGGCGAAGTCGCCTTCGCCGGCTCAAATGACAGACGCCTCACCGATCCTGCGCACCAAGCTCAACCGCCCCACACTCTCCCCGGACCTTGTGCCCCGGCCAGACCTGGTGGCGCGATTGGACGAGCTGCGGCGTCGTCCGTTGACGCTCGTCTCCTCTGCGGCGGGCTACGGTAAAAGCACGATGGCAAGCCTGTGGCTGGAGGTGTGGGATGGCCCCTACGCCTGGCTATCTCTGGACGAGGATGAAAATAATCTTCGTAAGTTTATAGACTATCTGCAGGCTGCAATCCGCAACGCCTTCCCCGAGGCATGCGACTCAACCCGGTCATTGCTGCTGGGCCCGGAGCTTCCCCCTGTTTCGGTCCTGAGCCAGCATATTGTGAATGACCTCGACGAGATCGAAACCCCTTTCATCCTGGTGCTGGACGACTTTCACAAAATCCGTGAAAAAACGGTGCACGACCTGATGGGCGCCATTTTAGCCCACCCACCTCAAAACCTGCACCTGATGCTGCTAACCCGCCGCGATCCGCCGTTGCTTACCAGCCTACTTCGAGGTCGGGCCCAGGTGAATGAAATACGTTCTGCCGACCTGCATTTCACGGTGGCGGAGACAGCGGTTTTTCTGAAAAATACCATAGGGCTTTCGGTTGACGAAAAAACGGCTGCGACCATCCATGAGAAGCTCGAAGGTTGGCCGACGGGAATGCGCCTGATGTCACAATCCCTGAAGTATTCGGGCGATCTTGATCGTCTGATGGCGGGGTTGAATGGCGGCTTCGCCGCGATCGTGGACTATCTGGTGACTGAGGTGCTATCGCAACAACCGCCGGAGATGACAAGGTTGATGGCCGCGACGGCGACCCTGGATCAGTTCTGCGCACCCTTGTGCGATGCGCTGCATGAGTTGGACGCCGGGCCTGGCAAGGGCGAGATGAATGGCGACGAGTTTATCGCCAGACTCCAAAAGGACAACCTTTTCCTGATCGCCCTGGACACGGAACACCGATGGTTCCGCTATCACCATCTATTCCAGCAGCTGTTGCAAGACCAGTTGAATCGACACTGGCGTCCTGAGGAGATTACCGCCCTCCGTTCCCGGGCAAACGCCTGGTTTGCCGAAAACGACATCATCGACGATGCTAAAAATCACACCCTGGCCGCCTTCAGGGATGATGAACACAGAACGGTGGCGGATGCCACCGACCATGAAAGTCCGCCTCCCCATCCCCCGATCTCCCCCTCTCCCCGTCCCCCTACCTCCCAACCTCTGGTTGAACCCTTGACCAATCGCGAGCTCGATGTTCTGGATCTACTGGCGCAGCGGTGGAGCAACAAGGAGATAGCCGAAAAACTTTTCATTTCAACAACAACCGTCAAAGGACACCTGCAAAACATATACGGGAAGCTCAACATCAGCAAGCGCGGTGAGGCGGTTGAGAAGGCCAAGAAAATCGGGATTCTTTGAATTGAACTGTCCAAGAAATTCCAAATTTCAGGAAGCCTGGTAAATATGATCACTAAACCAGAAAACTGTCTGCTCTGATATCCCCCTCGCCCCATCTCCCGGTCTCCCCCTCTCCGGTGCTCCTCATTCTCTTCTTATTCCGCCTTCTGATTTCTGATCTTTCCCCCTTTCCGTCGTCCGTCCTCCGTCATCTGTCGTCTGATCTTCACCCTCCGCCCTC
>CBDUWG010000312.1:0-2980 GCA_965370845.1 uncultured bacterium | reverse complement strand
CGACCAGCTCATCCAGCTCCACCCCGTTGGTCGAGTCGGCCAAAACCCAGCTGGCGCTCTCTTCCAGACCGGTGCTGTCGAAATTTGTGCCCAGCGGCTTGACCTCCCACTGCAGCTTCACCGAGTCGCTGCCGGCGGGATACCAGCCGGTCGCCTGCAGCCGGAACTGAGTTTGGGAGCCGGAAGTCCCCAGCGGACCAATGAGGCTGAACCCATCGGCTCGCGCCTGCCGCGGCCGGAACGGCAGACCAGCGCCCTGATCTCCCATAAAGAGATAGGCTTGGCCCACATCGTCGTACAGATAGGCTCCCGCAAGAATATCCCCATATCCATCCCCATTTACGTCGCCGGCAGCAGACACATAATTTCCAAATAAGGCATAGGCTTGATCGCGTTGTGCCCGCCAAGCTATGATAAGATATGGAGGGTTGGCGGTGCCCAAATACAACACAATGCAACCCTCGTTCAATTCACCGTCCTCATAACCCTCGGCCCCGACGATCACATCGCCGTATCCATCCCCATTTACGTCGCCGGCACCAGACACCGAGCAGCCGAGCTTGGCACCTGACTGGCCTCCCCCCCCTGTCCAGTCGGGAACGGTCGAAAGCCCTCCAGGACCACCAAGATACAGATACGCTCGGCCCTCACTGCTATTATACCCTGGGGCCCCGACGATCACGTCGCTGTAACCATCCCCATTGACATCGCCGGCATCGGACACGGAACCGCCAAAATAGGCGTAATCCACATCCCCCTCTGCCGTCCAGTCCGGAACGGTCGAAAGTCCTCCAGGACCACCAAGATATAAGTATACCCGACCTTCCATGATTTCATCGCCGGTATGATTCTTCGCTCCGACGATAACATCGCTGTAACCATCCCCATTGACATCGCCGGCGCAGGATACGGAATTACCAAAGCCGGCAAGACCGCTCTCACCTTTATCCGTCCAGTCGGGAGTGGCCAGCAACCCAGCAGAACTTCCCAGATACAGACATGCTCGACCCTGCCCATTCTGGTCATCGGTATACCCCGAAGCCCCGACGATCACATCGCTGTACCCATCTCCATTTATGTCGCCGGCACAGGACACGGAACAGCCAAAATAGGCATCGGCACTGTCCCCATCTGCGGTCCAGTCGGCGTTGACCGAAAGCCCATCGGAGCCTCCATGATACAGATACGCTCGGCCTTCCATCGCTTCATCTCCCGAATACCCCATGGCCCCGACGATCACATCGCTGTAACCATCCCCATTGACGTCACCGGCCCAGTTCACGGAGGAGCCAAGATAGGATTCGGCCAGGTCGTTCTCCGCCGTCCAGTCGGGGATCGCGGAAAGACCTGATGAGCTGCCCTCATACAGAAAGGCCCGGCCCTCGTAGGATTGACCGTTGGAATAGAGATAATCCCCGACGAGGGCATCGCAAAAACCATCGCCGTTGACATCCCCGGCATCAGCCACTGACCATCCGAAAAAGGACCATTCCTGGTCGCCCTCCGCCATCCATGCCGGATCGGGCGGAGAGAAGATCAGCACCTCCACCACCCCCTCATAGGGCAAGATGTTCTGCTTGGTCACCGTCACGTACAGGCTTCCCACCGAGGCGGGAAGGGGCGTAAAGACGACGTCGCCGTTGAAATCGGTGTAATCCCGCAGATAGACCTCGCCATCTTTCCACAGACAAACCAGCGCTATGCTGACGTCCTCTCCACCGGCCTCCACGTGGACGGGAAAGAGGGCTCCGGTAGTGAAGATCACCGGATGGGTCACCGACGGAATGGCCGGGTCGTCCGTCCAGATGGGCATCTCCGGCTCGCCCAACAGGATCAGTCCCCAGTGCAGGTAGCGCCAGGTCTCGCCGGTAGGATAGTTTCGGTTCCGATGATTGGCCAGGGTCTCCCCGACGCGATATTTGTTGTAATCGAACAGGCTCCGCCACCACTCCCTGTCCAGAAATCCCGACAGGGAGCTGGGACTACCCTGATAATAGAAGCCCGAGCGGGTGTTGCCGGTGAAGGCCACGCCGGCCTGGCCGGGATTATAGGTGATGAAATGCTCGGCGATGCAGTCGGGATAATCCACCTCGGCGGGGTGGCAGCCCAGCGAGTAGATCACCGAGTTCTCATCGGTGTTGGTCAGATCGTCGACATCGTCGTTGTCGAGGTGCCAACCGTGATTGTGACTGCCCACTCCCATCACCGTCATGTTGGAATGATCCGAATGGTTGATCAGGTTCTGGCCAGCATTCAGGGCGTTGATTGTCTTGGTCTTGTGATAGTCTCCATCGCTGTCGTAGACCTTGGTGAGGTTGAACCGGCTGGGGATGTAGTCGCTATCGATGGATTCCTTCAGATCCTCTGTGTCGGTGTAGTCGTCCAGATCCATTCCGATCAGCAGGCAGTCCAGGGCGAAGTCGGTCAGGGGAGGATCTTTCTCATATTTGAGAACCTTGTTGACGAAGGTGCTCACCTGGGTGCTGTTGTTCACCGGCGCCCGGCCCACGAAGACCTCGCTGACCCAGTCGCCGTCGTAATCGGCATAGTACAGATCGCTGGCCACCCACTCGCCGTTATATTCGCCCATCTTGACGGGCAGATCCGGGGCGTCGCCGCCCAGCAGAAAATAGTTGGCTCCCCAGGTAGAGTGGGCGTCGATGATGAAGTTGCGGATCCTCTCCTGGTCGTCGGATCCGGAATAGGTGGCCTTGATCCATTGCAGGCTCACCAGGGTGTCACGCAGGCCCCTCTGATAATGCCACTGCAGCAGAGGTCCAAAGAAATACCTGAAGGTGCTGTCGGCGATGATGACGTGATCGTAATCGCCGGCTCCCAGATCCTTGGAGGCTGCCCCCATGGGCATCGGCAATCTCACATCCTGAGGGTTGACCACCATCGACTCGGCCATTTCCTGATAGATGCGTCTCCCGTTCTGTGACATCTTGTGCAGACGATCGGCCGGCGGATTCCCCGGCTC
>CBDUWG010000311.1:0-2984 GCA_965370845.1 uncultured bacterium | reverse complement strand
CCAGAATCTAGAATCCAGCATCGGGTTTCAGTATCTATATCCGCCATCCTCTTCACAAGCACCATACGTTTCACCCCGCCAAGAGGGGGTAGCGGAGGCCGGCGAGGCTGGCGGCCGGCCGAACGAACAGTGAGGACGGCATGACCGCAGGCCATAGCCAGCCGGTGGCGCGCAGCGCCACGCTGGCCGGAGCTAGGGGGAAACTTCCCCCCCCTAACCCTTCCACCCTACCGAGCGCGGAACGCGGAACTCGGAACGCGGAGTTAAAAGCTAAAATCAGAACAAAAAGGGAGTGGGGTTGAATTCCGAGCTCCCAGTTCCCAGCTCCGCACTCAAAAAGCTCCGCACTCCGAGTTCCTGACTCTCCGAGCTCCGAGTTCCGCACTCCGAGCTCCGAGTTCAAAAAGCTCTCTGAACTTTATCTAACCCAGAACCCCTTGACTTTTCCGCCTCTTTTTATTAGCTTAACATTCGACCTCTTTTACAAAGGAAAGGAACGTCAATGGCCAAAGTGACCATCATCGGATCGGCCTCGGGCATGCCCGTGGCCAACCGGGTCCACGCCTCCATTTTACTGGAGATGGAGGAAATTTCCTATCTCTTCGACGTGGGCGAGGGCTGTGCCTCATCCCTGTTGCGCTGCGGTGTGGATCACGACAGGATCTTCGCGGCTTTCATCAGCCACATGCATCCCGATCACTCTGTCGGCCTGCCCATGCTTCTGCAGATGATGCACCTGAGCGGGCGTGAGCGTCCCCTGACGGTTTACCTCCCCGCCGAGGCCGTATCTGCTACCCGAGAATATCTGGACACGCTGTATGTTTTCCTGGATAAGCTGCCCTTCGAGCTTAAGCTGGAGCCCATCCGGCCCAATCCCATTTACCGGGATGCCGAGCTGACCGTATCCGCTTTTCAGAATTGCCATCTGGAGGGTTATAAGCAATGGGTCGCCGAATGCCATCCGCAGAGCCACCTGGAGTCTTACAGCTTCGTGATTGTGGCCGATGGCAAAAGGCTGGTCTACACGGGAGATGTTGGCGGGATCGACGACCTGAAGAGTGTGCTGGCTCAGCCCGATCTGCTGATCAGCGAGTGCATGCACATGGACCCGGAAGAGCTGATGGCCTATTTGGTCGAGAAACAGGTATCCAGGGTCGTTCTCACCCACCTGCCGGTGGAGTTGGAGGGCAAAGAGCCTTATCTGCTGCAGTTAGCGCAGAAGCAAGGGATCGAGAATCTACTGGTGGCCCATGATGGACTCAGCATTCACCTGTGATGGGCTGGCTTTGGCCAGAGACCCTTTAGCGGAGCGTGGCGTGAAGCGTCGGGCTGACCGAAAGACTGGTTTCCAACAGAGCCTGCTGTTGCATGTCTGCTGTGCCCCATGCGCCGCTGGTGTCATCGACGTTTTGGGGGAGAAGTTCGAGCTCACCGTCTATTTCTACAATCCCAACATCTATCCGCCAGGGGAGCATTTCCGCAGAGCCGATCAGGTCCAGCGACTGTGCCGGCAACTGGGTGTGCAGATCATCGCCGGCGAGTACGATGCCCACCGCTGGTCGCGGCGGATGCGCGGACGGGGGGCAGACCGGGAAGGCGGGCGGCATTGTGCCGTTTGTTTCCATATACGTCTGGCCCAAACGGCGGCGGTGGCCCAGGAACGGGGTTTCGATTATTTTGCCACCACCCTGACCATCAGCCCGCACAAGAACGCCCGGATCATCAACCGGGTGGGGCAGAGAGTGGCCCGGGAACTGCGCACGAAGTTCTATCCGGCCGATTTCAAGAAGGGGGATGGTTTTAAGAAAAGCTGTCAGCTGAGCAGAAAATATGGACTTTACCGCCAGGATTACTGCGGCTGCATATACAGCCTCCGCGAGCGAGAGGAGAGGAAAGCAGGGAGATCTGATTCTACAAAAGCTGGAGCAAGGGGAGAGGTGTGAAATTCGAGGGCATCGAGTATCTGGAATGGATCATCGGGTTGGACTGGGAACCGGAACATGATCTGGGCACCAGCGATCCGCAAATAGAGATCTCTGCCCGGGCTCTGGGCCTGAGGACCGCTGACATCGTTTTAAGCGGCCACAATGCCCTGGGATACGATCAGCTCCGCGAGCACCTGGCCCGGCGCTACCTGGTCTCGCCGGACAATGTCCTGTGCAGCCTGGGAGCCAGCATGGCCAATTACCTCATCTGCGGAGCACTGATCGAGCCCGGAGATGAGGTGGTGGTGGAGAAGCCGGCCTATGAGCCTCTGCTGAAGGTTCCCCGGTTCTTTGGGGCCACCGTGCGCAGAGTTGAGCGTCGCTTCCGGAATCAGTACAGTCTGGATCCTGCAGACCTGCGCATGGTGCTGTCTCCCAAGACGCGCCTGATCATCCTCTCTAATCTGCATAATCCCTCCGGCGTGCTGCTGGAGGAGGAGGTTTTGAAAGAGGTGTGGGAGATGGCCGCCGCCGTGGGGGCCTATGTTTTGGTAGATGAGATCTACATGGAGCTCCTCTTTGACAGCACTCCCCGGTCGGCCTTTCATCTGGGTGAAACCTTTATTGTTACCAACAGCCTGACCAAAGTATATGGACTGGGGGGACTCCGTCTGGGCTGGGCGCTGGGCCCGCAGGAGCTGATCCGCCTGGCTTACGGGGCGCCTCCTGGGGTTCTCCAGCAGGGCCTGGACCATTTGTCCTCTGCCCTGGATGAGCTGGCCCCGGACGGCCGGATAGAGAACAGGTGAAGGAAGAAGGGAATCGAGAATGTCCGAGTTGAGACAGAGCAAAGCCACCAAGAATTGGGTCATCGTCGCCGGGGAGAGGGCCAAGCGCCCCGACAGTTTCGAGGCCACAGAAGAAGCAGAACCCCTTCCGGATCATGATCCTGAATGCCCTTATTGTGCCGGAAATGAGTCCAGGACCCCTGCAGAGATTTGGGCCCTGAGAAAACCAGGCTCTCCGGCCAATGGTCCGGGCTGGCAGTTGCGAGTGGTA
>CBDUWG010000310.1:0-3003 GCA_965370845.1 uncultured bacterium | reverse complement strand
TCAGCCCATGACCGGGCTGTAACGGTCAGGGCTCTTATCGATCCGGCTTCGCGGGCAGAGGATCTGGCCAAACCGGGCCACATATTCCCCTTGAGGGCCATGGAGGGTGGCGTTCTGCGCCGGGCCGGCCATACTGAGGCCGCTGTGGACCTGGCCGTGTTGGCCGGGCTGTTTCCCGCTGGTCTGCTCTGCGAGATTATGGCTGACGATGGATCCATGGAGCGGGTCCCTGGACTGGAGAAGTTAAAATCCAAATTCGGCCTGAAGCTCATCACCACCAAAGTTCTCATTAACTATCGCCGTCAGACGGAAAAGCTGGTTCGGTGTCTGGTGAGCACCAAGCTGCCCAGCAAGTTTGGCTCCTTCACCCTCCATCTCTATGAGGGTGTTCTCACTGGTGATCACCACGTGGCTCTGGTAAAGGGAGATGTGCGCGGTGCCGAGAACGTGTTGGTGCGAGTTCATTCTCAGTGTCTCACCGGAGATCTTTTTGGCTCCCTGCGCTGTGACTGCGGTGAGCAGATGGAGGGGGCCCTGCGGCGTATCGAGAGCGAGGGCAGGGGTGTTTTCCTGTATATGCGACAGGAGGGCAGGGGTATTGGCCTGGCCAACAAGCTGCGAGCCTATGAACTCCAGGATCGGGGACGGGATACCGTGGAGGCCAACGAGGAGCTGGGTTTCGCACCGGACCTGCGAGATTACGGAATCGGCGCGCAGATCCTGGTGGATTTGGGTCTTTCCAGCATTCGGATTATGACCAACAATCCCCGCAAGATCACAGGTCTGGAGGGATATCAACTAAAGGTGGTGGAGCGCGTGCCTCTACAGATTGTTCCCCGGAAAGAAAACATCCGTTATCTGAGAACCAAAAGGGATAAGTTGGGACATCTGCTGAATCTGTCGGAGGAAGAGGTTCAGGAATCAAAAAGGGGGGAAGGATGAAAGTTCACAAGGGATATTTGGATGCCTCGGGCAGGAAATTCACTATTGTGGTCAGCCGGTTCAACGAGTTTATCACCCAGAAACTTCTGGAAGGGGCTCTGGATTGTCTGCGCCGTCACGGGGCCGGGGAGGAAGACCTGGAGGTGGTCTGGGTGCCGGGTGCCTTTGAGATTTCATATGTAGCCAAAAAGATCGCCGAGAGCGCGAACTGCGATGGGATCATCTGTCTGGGGGCAGTTATCAGGGGGGCTACGCCCCATTTCGATTATGTGGCCGGTGAGGTAGCCAAGGGAGTGGCTCGCATCGCTCTGGAGACGGGTATGCCCATAGTGTACGGGGTGATCACTGTGGACAGCATCGAGCAGGCTGTGGAGCGAGCGGGAACCAAGGTGGGCAACCGGGGTTTCGACGCAGCCCTGGCCACCATCGAGCTAGTGGATTTGTACCGCAAGTTACCGAAGAGAAAGATGTCCTGAGAGGATGTCCAGAGATGGGGAAAAGGCGTAAGGCCCGCGAGCTGGTCCTGCAGATCCTCTATGCCCGGGAGATCTCAGGGGAAGAGATGGAGGTGGTTCTGGCGGACGTTTTGGACCGCCAGAAACCGCCTGCCGATGTCGCTGAATTTGCCTCCTTGCTGGCCACCAGGACTGGGGAACATCTCCGGGAAATAGACGAGATCATTGCCCAGAAGGTAAAACGCTGGGAGCTATCCAGAATTGCCGTGGTGGACAGAAACCTTTTGCGATTGGCCATCTGCGAGCTGTTCCATTTTCCGGATATACCCCAAAAAGTGTCTATCAACGAGGCCATCGAGCTGGCTAAAACCTATAGCACAAAGGAGTCGGGGCGATTTATCAACGGCATTCTGGACTCCGTTGCCGGGTTGCACGGGGAAGTATAGAGGCCGATGATAATTTATATGGGAAGAGACGCTCATCCAGCGTTTTTCCCCTCCGCGCAAGAGGGGGCTTAATGCTCTACGGGATTATCTCCGATATTCACAGCAACCTGGAGGCGCTGGAAGCCGTTCTCCGCGACGCTGAGCAGCAACACATCGACTCTTTTATCTGCCTTGGTGACATCGTGGGCTATGGCGCCAGCCCCAACGAGTGTGTCCAGCACATCCGGGAGCTCACCGGACACGTTGTTGTGGGCAATCACGACTACGCAGCCGTTGGGCTGACGGATATCTCCTGTTTTAACCTGTATGCCAAACGGGCCGTGATGTGGACGGCCAAAGTTATTTCTGCGGAGCATTCTGACTATCTCTCTAAGCTGCCTCTCACCACACAGGTGGATGATCTTTTTCTAGTTCACGCCACTCCCTCCGATCCGTCCGCCTGGAATTATCTTTGTTCCCCTCAGTTGGCACTGATTGAGTTCGATCTTTTCCGGGGTCGCTGTTGTTTTATCGGCCATTCCCACAAGCCGGTCATATTTTCCCAGAGGGATGGTGATCTTCCCTGGAAGAATGAGGTGCTGATGTGTTCCCCCGATGAGAGATACATCATCAACGTGGGCAGCGTAGGGCAACCGCGAGATGGTGACCCGCGTGCCTGTGATGCCATTTTCGACGATCAGGCAGGAAAGCTTTTCCTGCGCCGTGTGACCTATGACGTACAGACTGCCCAGCGCAAAATTCTCCAGGCCGGGTTGCCGCCAGTTTTAGCCGTCAGGCTGGCTCACGGGGAATGAGCAGGACAGAAGGAGGGCGGCTAGTTTAGAGCGGGGCAGAGCATAATTTTTATTTGGTTCGTCGCTAAAATTTATGGATGTTTAGTTGTTTAAATTGTTGAAAACGCAACTGTTGTCCTCGATATTTTGGTAATAAAAATCATTGAGAAGTTGTCTCAGGCAGCGTTTATCAACAGATTCCGGCATTTACCACAATGACTGAAAAGAGTGAATGATTCTGGATTCTGGATACTGGAAAAAGAAAAAAAGACCGGTCATGGATTATAGTTTTGAGAGTTAAGAGAGTAGGGATGCCATGCTGTTAGATAATGGTAGAGAACTAAATCCAGGAAAACACAGAGTCAAATCTGCATAAATTCGGAATGG
>CBDUWG010000309.1:0-3010 GCA_965370845.1 uncultured bacterium | reverse complement strand
AACCCTTTCAACGCCGGCACACAGATTCACTATCGCATTCCCCGGGACGGTCGCGTGTCTCTGAAGATCTTCAATACGCTGGGGCAGGAGATCCGGACTCTTGTGGATGCGGATCAGCAGGCCAGCGAACACTCGGCCGTATGGGATGGGCGAGATGCGTCCGGCGCGGATGTGGCCAGCGGCCTGTATTTCTGCCGGCTGAGGGCGGCAGGATTCAGCGAGACTATCAAGATGGTGCTGGTCAAGTAGCGGGGACGAGAACCCTTCCTTCATAGGATCACAGAACATGCCGAAAGATAAGCAGATCCCGGCCAAGTTTTGGACGCGGCCGGTCAAAGAGATCCTGCAGGATCTCTCCGTATCCGCGGAGAAAGGACTCAGCCGGGCAGAGGTGATGAACAGCCGGCGGATACATGGCCGAAATCTTCTCCAGGAGACCCCCAGAAAGAGCCCCTGGTTCATCCTGGCCAATCAGTTTAAAAGTCTGATCATCCTGCTCCTGGCCCTGGCGGCCATCTTGTCCTTTGCTTTCGGCGAGGTGGTTGAAGGCGCTGCAATTGCGGCTGTGATCGCCATCAACGCCGCCATCGGTTTTCTCACGGAGCTGAAGGCCGTCCGCTCCATGGAATCCCTCCGCCGGCTGGGCGCCGTAAAGGCCAGGGTCCGCCGGGATGGTCAGCTTCAAGAGGTCGCTGCCGAGGCCCTTGTTCCCGGGGATATCGTTGTTCTTGAAGGTGGGGATGTCATCACCGCAGACCTCCGCCTCATCCAGGCATCCAAGCTCCAGGCCGACGAATCGACCCTGACAGGTGAATCCTTACCCGTGGGCAAAAAGATCGAACCTCTCGGGGAAGATGTCCCTCTGGCCGAACGGGCCAACATGCTCTTTAAGGGCACCGCCCTGACCCGTGGATCCGCAGAAGCCGTCGTCGTGGCCACCGGCATGAAGACGGAGCTGGGCCAGATATCCTCTCTCGTCGCCGAGTCGAAGGAGGAAAGCACACCCCTGGAGCAGCGCCTGAATCAACTGGGCTACAAACTCATCTGGGCCACCCTGGTCATCGCCGCCCTAATAGCCGGTCTAGGCATCCTGGCCGGCAAGGAGATCTTCCTGATGATCGAGACGGCCATCGCCCTGGCCGTGGCGGCCATCCCGGAGGGTTTGCCCATCGTGGCCACCATCGCCCTGGCCCGGGGCATGCGGCGTATGGCCCGGCGCAACGCTCTGATCAACCGGCTCTCGGCCGTGGAAACTCTGGGGGCCACAAATCTCATCTGCACCGACAAAACCGGCACTCTCACTGAAAACCGGATGACAGTCACCCACATCGCTCTGCACTCAGGGGATGTTCAGGTTGGGGAGAAAACATCGCCAAAGGCAAGCATGTTCACACGGGGAGAAGAGCCCCTGGTCCCACTGAAGGACAAGCTCCTGCGGGAGATCCTGGAAGCCGGCGCACTGTGCAACAACGCTTCCCTGAAGGGCAACAAGGGTGTGGGCGATCCCCTGGAGGTGGCCCTCCTGATAATCGCCGCCAAAGCAGGGCTTCAGCGGAACAATCTCATCGAGAAGATGCCGGAGGTCCAGGAGGAGGCCTTCGACTCCGACATCAAGATGATGGCCACCTTTCACAAAACCGACCATGGATATCGAGTGGCCGCAAAAGGCGCTCCCGAATCCATCCTGGAAGCTTGCTCGCACATCCTGACCGAAAGCGGCACAGGAAAATTAAACGACGAGCATTGCAAGAGATGGTTGGAGCACAACGAACAGATGGCCGCCGACGGTCTCCGCGTCCTGGCCTTAGCTACGAAAACGGTCGGTTCTGTCGACTCCAAACCTTACCAGGACCTGACTTTTCTTGGCCTGGTCGGGCTGCAGGACCCTCCCCGCAAGGATGTGCGCAAGGCCATCGACCTGTGTCAGGAGGCCGGCATCCGTGTGATCATGGTCACCGGCGATCAGCCGCTCACGGCAAGCAACATCGCTCTGGCTGTGGGCCTGGTCGATGAAGGGCCGGCCGAGGTGATTCACGGTCGGGACCTGCACAGCACCGGCAAGCTGTCCGCTGAAGAGCGACAGCATATCTTGAGCACCTCTATTTTCGCCCGGGTGAGCCCCAAACAGAAGCTGGATCTCATCGATCTCCATCAGAAAAACGGCTCCATCGTGGCCATGACCGGCGATGGGGTCAACGATGCCCCGGCCCTGAAAGAGGCCGATATCGGCATCGCCATGGGAAAACGGGGCACCCAGGTGGCCCGCGAGGCCGCCGATATGGTCCTCAAAGATGATTCCTTCTCCACCATCGTCGCCGCCATCCGGCAGGGGCGGGTCATCTTTGGTAACATCCGTAAGTTCGTGCGGTACCTCATCTCCTGCAATGTCAGCGAGATCATGGCCGTCACCTTCGCCTCGGCGGCGAATGCCCCTCTGCCTATTCTACCTCTGCAGATCCTTTTTTTGAACCTGGTCACCGACGTGTTTCCCGCCCTGGCCCTGGGTGTGGGAGAGGGGGATGCGCAGGTCATGAGGCGTCCATCCCGGGACGCCAAAGAACCCCTTCTGGCCCGCCATCACTGGCTGGGCATCGGTGGATACAGCCTGATTATCACTGTCTCGGTCCTGGGCGCTTTAGCACTGGCCCTGGCCTGGTTGAAGATGGATCACCGAGGGGCGGTCACCGTCTCCTTCCTCACCCTGGCCTTTGCCCAGCTGTGGCACGTCTTCAACATGCGCGACCGAGGCTCCCGCTTCTTTATTAACGACATCACGCGCAACCCGTTCATCTGGGCAGCCCTGGCCTTGTGTGTAGGATTGCTCCTGACTGCCGTTTACTTGCCCGGTCTCTCCGATGTCCTGAAATTAGCGCATCCTGGCAGAAGAGGGTGGGTCCTGGTAGCCGTGATGAGCCTGATACCATGGGTCGTCGGGCAGATTGTGAAGTCAGTACAGTCTCAAAAGATCCCTGTCGTCCAGACACACGAATAAATCGCCTGACCGGCCGGG
>CBDUWG010000308.1:0-3022 GCA_965370845.1 uncultured bacterium | reverse complement strand
CACCTTCACCGTCTCCGACCTGGGCGTTGGCGTGGACACCAAGACCATCCACCTGGATCTGTTCCAGATGGTCCAGACCACCTCCCCGCCCAATGATGTGGAGCGGAAGGAGTACCTGTACACCGCCTTCCCGTCCATGCTGACCTTTGCGATCACCGGAAACGACGTCAACGTCAGCTACAGCCCGGTGATCAACCTCCAGGACAACGAGGAGCTGGAGATCACCCTGTATGGTGGGACTTATACCACCTCTGGCTATGACTCCGACGACACCGGAGATCGCCATTATCGCGATTCCGACGGCATCTCCGACAAGGTGGGCAACATCCTCACCCCGGCCACCAAGAGGTTCATCGTGGATGCCAAGGGACCGGAGGCAGTCGAGTCTGAGGTCTTGGAAGATGGTTTTGTCTACTACGTCTTCCAGGATATTGGTGCCGGCGTCACCTGCGATGACATCGAGATCACCATGGATGATGAGGCCTTCACCGACTTCGAGTGCGAGCAGCTCACCGAGAGGACACAGGTTTCCGTCACCTTCGATCCGGGCGATCTGGGCACCGAGTTCAAGATCAAGGTCACCGACGGCGTTGGCAACTTCTCCATCGAGAGGTTCATCAACGAGACCGCTGAAGTAGCTCTCGGCGAAGACGCGCACTGCTACCCGAACCCGGCCACCGGTGATAAAACCACCATCATCTACAACATAACCAAACGGACAGGCGTGGAGGTCACCATCAGGATCTACGACTTCGCCGGCGAGCCGGTGAGGACCCTGTACAGAGGTGCACCGGCGAAGGTGGGCGACAATGAGGTCGTCTGGTACTTCGACGATGACAACGGCAAGGCCGTCGGTCGTGGTGCTTATCTCTGCCGCATCGTGGCCAAGGATGACTCCAAGACGGCTGCCAAGGTGGTTAAGATCGCAGTTGCAAAAACCTATTAACCAAGAGTCTTTCAAAGGGGCTGGGAGAAATCCCAGCCCCGTCACGACGCCAAACAGTGGTTGTTTTTACACACCCTAAAGGAGGTTTTGAGAAGATGTTCAGTCCAAAGAAGATAGCTTTCGGACTGGCCGTGGCAGTTGTGATCGTGGCTCTTGGATCTGCTGCTCTGGCTGGTACACATTCGGGCGCTTTTCTGCGCATGGGTGTGGGAGGAAGGGCTCTGGCCATGGGTGGCTCATATGTTGCTATTGCCAACGATGCCACGGCTGGCTACTGGAACCCCGCTGGATTGGCTCTGATAGACAATATCTCTATCGAGCTGATGTATTCTAACAATCTTTCCTACGACAGGAGTCTGAACTACGGCGGAATCGCCAAAACATTTGACTTTGGAAGCATGGGTTTTTCCTACATCGGCGGCGGGATGAATGACCTGGATCAGTACGACTCCAACAACAATCGCCTGGGGAGCTTTGACACACGGGAACACGCTTTTATTCTCTCCTATGCTACTCGTCCATTGTCTTTCATCCGCGACTGTGCCCCTGCCTATCTGGGAATCAGCTTTAAGGGTATCCTGCAGGACATGGGCGACGATGATGGATCGCAGTTTGGCCTGGGTGCCGACGTGGGAGTCATGTTCAATCCCGTCGAGATGTTGACCTTCGGCTTGGCCATTCAGGACCTGGGCACCAAGATCCTGGACACCAACGATTCGGTTCCCTATCATATCCGGTTGGGTATGGCTGCCAGGGCTCTGGGCGATGATCTGACCGTCACAGCCGGCGTCGAAAAAACACGCCATATTAGCGACCCGATTATGCAGCTTGGGGCTGAGTACTGGACCGAGTTCTCCATGGATAAATACGCAGGCCTGAGGGCGGGCATGAATGAGGGAGCTTTTGCAGCTGGCCTGGGTATCAAGCTGAGCGGTATCGGATTCGATTACGCCTACGTGGTCGAGAAAGAGGATTTTATGGGTGAGAATCACAGATTCTCCCTGGGTTTTGAGTTCTAGAGAGTTCCTTTCATTTGTAGAAGTTTGAAAGCCACTGTCTCCAGCGGGACGGTGGCTTTTCTTTGTCTGTTGTCCTCCAAAAACCTATTGACATCAACGGCGTAATTTCCTATTATGTCGTATAGAATATTGGGTTTTTTCGAGAATATCAGGGATTGAGCTTCGTGCCCCTGATCTTTTCTTCTGGCTTCCAGGGGGTGTGGATATGTTCCTCCGCAGACCTTTTCTGGTAGTTTTAATAGCTGGTTTGATTTTAAGCCTTCCCTTCACGGCCATGGCGATTCCACCGCAGGTGGAGATGAGCAAGCTGGACAGCATGAGGGTGATGCAGGCGTTGGAGGCGAGAGCGGAGGTGGGAAGGGAGCAGGCCCTGGAGAAGAACATCAGGCCAGAGGAGTATGTGGTTGGACCTGGGGATGGGATCATATTGAGCCTTTGGGGACAGATCAGTGAGAGCTATCCCCTGGAAGTGACCCCGGAGGGCAAAGTTTTGATTCCCGACGTGGGGGAGATCCTCGTCGGAGAACTGACGTTAGAACAGGCCGAGAAAAAGATTCTGAAGGCGGTGAGGGCCCGGTATAAAAATGTGGAGGCCTCAGTCTCTTTATCCAAGGTGCGCAAGTTTCGTGTATTCGTGGTGGGCGCGGTAAATGGGCCCGGCACCTACACGGCTACGGCTGTGGACCGGGTCTCCATGCTCATCGATCAGGCAGGTGGATATGCTCCAGGGGCTTCGGAGAGAAATGTGCAAGTAAAGAGAGGTGATTCCACTGTTGTTTCCGCCGATTTGCTTCGATTTACCATCAATGGCATATTGGAGAACAATCCCTATGTAAGGGATGGTGACGTAGTAACCGTTCCCATGCGTCTGGATTCAGTTGGCGTCTTCGGCGCCGTCAGCACAGAGGGATACTACGAGCTGAAAGAGGGAGATCGAGTCAGCGACTTGGTGGAGTTGGCCGGAGGATTGGTGCGGGACGTCCATATGGAGCAGGCTGAGCTGGTCCGTTTTCGCGAGGATGGCAAAACTACCCAGCGCATCTTTATCGATCTGGCC
>CBDUWG010000307.1:0-3035 GCA_965370845.1 uncultured bacterium | reverse complement strand
CACCTGCTCCAAGTGCCCGGCCATGTTGGCGACAATGAAGGATGATGACAAGGAAAGGGCCAAAGTCGCTCAGATGTGATCGAAACAATTTGAGGTGGACCTCAAGCCCGAGGACATCAACTGCGATGGGTGTCTGTCTGAGAGCGACAGACTATTCAGTCACTGTCATGTTTGTGATATAAGGAAGTGCGGCCGAGAAAAACAGGTGGCGAATTGCGCACATTGTGACGACTATAGCTGCGAAAAGTTGACCGAATTTCTCAAAATGGTGCCCGAGGCGAAAGGAACTCTAGAAGGAATCAGGAAAAATCTCTAGACGCAATATATGACAGAAAATCTGAAGATGTCAACCACAACACCTGCCTCAGACTCAGACAATAATGCTTGACCAGCGAAGGGGCAGGTGTTTTATTGTATTAATCGTTTTCAAAACCATTTAAAAAGGAGACCTTCTCTGCCAGAGGGAAAAAGTTCTCCGCACAAGCGGGATAAAAGCGCGGCGTCTGATCTGAAAGAAGCCTCACTGGTCCAGGGGCCTGTCGGCAAAACGCTGATAAAGCTGACCTTAGCGATGGTGGTCGGAGTTCTCGGCATGGTCTTGTTCAATCTGGCCGATGCCTTCTTCGTGGGCCAACTGGGAACCACGGAGCTCGCCGCCTTGAGTTTCACCTTCCCAGTGGTGCTGGTGATCGCCAGCTTGGCCTTAGGACTTGGAACTGGGGTCTCTACCGTTATATCCATCGCCATCGGCGAGGGCGATCCCCATAAAATCAGGCGTTTAACGACGGATAGCCTGCTGCTGGCCCTCCTGGTGGTGGCCTTTTTCGTTGCCATAGGACTTCTGACCATCAGCCCTCTCTTCCGTCTTTTGGGGGCTACACCGGAGATATTGCCCCTCATCAGGCAATACATGAAGATCTGGTATTTCGGGATGATCTTCGTCATCGTTCCCATGGTGGGCAACAATGCCATTCGGGCCACTGGTGATACAAAGACCCCCGCTGCAATCATGCTTGTGGCAGTGGCGATGAATTTCATCCTCGATCCCGCATTAATCTTTGGAATCGGACCTTTCCCTCGACTTGGATTGCGCGGAGCAGCCATCGCCACCGTGTGCTCCAGGGCTGTGACCATGTTGGTGGCTCTCTATGTGTTGGCCCATCGGGAAAAGATGCTCACTTTTCAGAAGCCCTCCTTGAGGGAGGTCATTAACTCCTGGAAGAAGGTGCTGTACATCGGATTGCCCACAGCTGGAACACGAATGGTCGTTCCCCTCACCACCGGAGTCATCACTGGGATTCTGGCCAGATACGGGTCTGCAGCCGTGGCAGGATATGGCATCTCATCGCGCATAGAGTTCTTCTCTCTATCGGTCATCAGAGCCCTCTCGGTGGTGCTGGCGCCCTTCGTGGGACAAAATCTCGGGGCGGGCACCCTCCATTCTGTGATCACAGGTATCCGATACAGCAAGGGCTTCTCGCTGGTCTGGGGAGGAGTGATATACCTCCTGTTGTTTGCAACAGCTAGACCCATCGCCTCCATTTTCAGCGAGAATACACAAGTGATCTCCACAATCGTGCTCTATCTCAGAATTGTTCCCCTGGGCTACGGGCTTCAAGGAGTGTCAGTGCTCTGCGCCGCGGCCATGAACGTGCTGAATAAACCTCTGCAGGCAGCAGGTCTGGCACTAGTTCAGGTGTTCGCCTTCTATGTGCCCCTGGCCTATGCCGGATCACATCTTTACGGGCCGCCCGGGGTGTTCGGCGCTTTGGCTCTCGCCTATCTGGGCACCGGCATTGCCGCCCACTTCATCTTGAACCATTATCTGGTGAAGAGAAAAAGGGCGGTCGTAGCCGGTCAGCCAGGCTTTCGATAGTCCAGAAAATATAAGGGCAGTATGGTAAAATGCAGCGACATCTCAGTGCCAAGGAGGAGATCCCGATGGAACAAGACGTCATGTCAGGCAAAAGCAAACTTTCGGCCCGGCTAATCGTACCTTTGGGCTTCATTCTATTAGTACTCCTCACCTCACATTGCCAAAATCAAAACCAGCCGGATGTCACCAGCGAGGCCCCTGTAGCCCTTTATTCCGACCAGGGCGTGTGGCCGGAGTCCGTTCAAGCCGCCGAGAAAATGTTCGCATGGATGGGCTATTCTACCGAACAGATCGATGCCGAGGACATCAAAAGCGGAGTTCTGGCTTCTTTCAGACTATTATGCGTCCCCGGGAGGCAATATGTACAATTACGCCGAGGATCTCTCGTCGGAGGGAGTGGAGAACATTCGGGGCTTCGTGCGCGATGGTGGGGGATACATCGGCATCTGCGGTGGAGCCTACTTCGCCGGGGAAAAGGTCGTCTGGCAGGGAACCCAACTTCCCATGTTATCCCTGAACTTTTTCCCGGGGACCGTTCAAGGTCCCTATGACGAGATCGTTCCCTATCCCGACTCAACCATGTGCCTGGTGAACATCGTGGACACCACTCATCCCGTTACCCAATCCGAACCGGATTCCGCCTGGATCCTTTATTATTGGGGCCCGGCCCTGCTCCCCGATGCGGATGCCGACGTGGACACTCTGGGGAAGTACGACATTATCGACGAGCCCGCAATTCTGGCTCTAGAGTACGGTTCGGGTCGCGTGTTTCTCATCGGCACACATCCGGAGATCGAGGAGGACAGCGACCGAGACGGGGTGACCGAGTGCGATAAGCTGGACGATCGAGGGTCGGACTGGGAGTTGATGAGAAATGCGACTCGTTGGTGCTTGAAGGAATGAGGGAATGAGCGGCTACTACAGCGACAGACTCTCCGCCAATCGGCTCAAGCGGGCCTATCAGATCGCTCCTCCGCGGGTCCGCCAATATTTAGAGGCGGAGGTGAGCTACATCATGGAGAAGATCCGTCCCGGCGACGTGGTCCTGGAGCTGGGCTGCGGCTACGGCCGGATACTCCCTCCCATTGCCCAGAAAGCGCGGCTGGTCATCGGCATAGACACCTCATTGGATAGCTTGCTCCGGGGAAAAAACATGCTC
>CBDUWG010000306.1:0-3051 GCA_965370845.1 uncultured bacterium | reverse complement strand
GCTGAATTCATAGTCCAGATCATCGGCGGGCAATGTTGCTACATTATAGACGCGCAGATCCTCCTCGGCCGTGGCCCCGACGATGACCGTGTCGAAGCTCACCGATGCGGCCGTCTGGATCTTGGCCGGCAGCTGGATGTCTAGGTAGACGGGTAGATGATCCGAGGCTTGGTGGAGGTTCTCGCCGAGGATCGGCCCGACAGCCTGATTTTCAGGCACGTTGATTGATTTGTTCAGGCGGGCCGGGTAAACATCTCCATCGTTGCCATAGCAATCGTAGCTTCCGGCGATATAATCGATGCCCTCGCCGTCGTCGGTGGCGTAGGAGATGAGGATTTGATCGAAGCGGTCGTCCATCCCCCCGGTGGCCCCGCCGCCGAAAGAAAGGACCCGCGGAGACTGGGTGATGATGTCCACCATGACAGATGTATCATGCCAGTTGCCCGGCCGGTTGATGGGATCCTTGAGGCGGCCGTCGTTGTCGGCCTCGCTGCCCACCAATTTCGGATAGGCGTCTTCCAAGCTGGTCCGGATGTTCAGGTCCGCTCCCAGAAAGAAATGGGAGCCCGAGGGCAAATCGTTGCAGTGGTTGCGCAGAATGGTGCATTCGGCCAGACGCTTAGCTTTATCGTCCGTGCCACTTCCCGCTTTCAGGTGAGCGGAGTAGACCCTGAATTCTGCACCGGACGAACTGTAGTCATCGGGACGCAGGACGTACTCGTTGATGTCGCGAAGGGCGGTGGAAATGGCCGTCTGAGAGATGAAGTCGACGGTGGCCACCTTGTAGAACAACGAGTTGTCGGTGTCATAGCCATTGATGAAGGGAGCGGCGGCATACTTGCCGGGCACCGAGTAGTTCATCACGTTATTCAAGAACTGATTCATCCCCGCGGAGCTGAGCATTTCCTGGACCACCAGCACGTCGGGGTCGATCTCATTGATGACGGCGCGGAAATCATCTTCCCGGGCCGACCCGGTACTGCCGGGAAAGTTGAGCACATTGTAAGTACAGATGCGCAAAGCGGTGCTGGTGGAGGGGTATAAGATGGGCAGGGTTAGCAGGCCCACCAGGACGAAATAGAACAGCAATCGTTTCCGCCATCGGTTCATCATTCTCCTACCTTCCTTTCCAGGTCCGCTCAGGGTTTTGTGATAAGGTGCTTCTTTGTTATTCGATTTCTAAGAGTGTTGTAAAGAAGGAGCCTCTGTTAAACAAGGATTCAAGGGGTCGAGGATTCAAGTGCCAGCCCACACCGCTTTGGAGCAGGATTTTGATTTTTCACTCGAATCCTTGAATCATATTTATGAGTGACTACTTACTCCCGTTAATTAACCCCTTATCAAATTCTCCCACCACATTTGAAGCCTCACTCTTATATCCCCCAACGTCCACGGCCTTGACGGCATAGAAGTAGTTGATCCCGGTGTCGCCGGTGATGCCGGGGGTGTTATCGGTATAAGTCGTATCTGAGGTCGCTGCCAGAGAATCATCTGCGCCGGGCTCAAAATCGGGTATGGTGTCGCGATACACCACGTAGTGATCGGCACCAGAGCCGCCGGTGGCCGGGGACCAGATGAGCACGATGCTGCTGTCAGAGAGGGCCACCGTCAGGTCGGCGATGGGCAGCAGACAGTTGCAGCTCCCCGGGGTGGGGGTGGTGAAGACCCGCACGGAATCTCCTCCGTCGGGACAGCGCCCGATGGAATTTTCCGTGCCCGGGCCGCTGTAATACACCAGGCTGTCCACGACGATGCCGGTGGTGTAGTTGCTGCCGATGAAGATGTACACGCCGTCGCTGGTATTGCTCAGCTTGATCTGATTGTCCGAGGTGGTGAAGGTGATCTGGGTCAGGTTGATGGCCAGCGAGTCGTCCACCTCGGTGGTCTCCTCGGGCACGTCGTAGCACTCGAAGTCGGCGTGGAAGCCGAACTCCTCCAAGAAACCATCGCTGGGCGGGTTGGACCCGTCCTTGGCCATGATTAGGAAGCTGTCCGGAGCGATGCTGGTCCCCTCGGGGAACTCCCATATGTTCAAGGAGTAGTATGGTATGTCCTGCAGCCGCCAGCCGCTGAGATCGATGGTCCGCGGCCCTGGATTGTAGATCTCCACAAACTCCGAGGCGTCATCGGAAGTTGCCGGATCCACATAGAGCTCGTTGATGTAGATCTGCGGAAAAGAGTCGGCCGATGCATACCAAAGGGCCTCGTCGATGACCAGGACCCCACGGCCGAAACCATCGAGGGCGTCGTTGTAGGTGACGGTCACCTTTTCCGCGTTGATCACGGCCACCTTGCCGTTGTCCGGGACCAGGGAGGTCTCGAAGCCGACGTAGGCTGTGAACTCGCCGGTATTGATACCTGTTTCCAGCAGAGGGATCAGCTCGCCCACGGTATCGGTACCCTGGCTCTGCACGGTGACCACGGTGGTGTCCACGCCCCCGGGGTCTTTATTGATCAGGCTATCGCCATCCGTTACGGTGATGATGGCGGTGGTGTCCAGCCCGATGTAGATGTTGTCGTCCAGGGCCAGTGTCCCCGTGGACCCGCCGGACAGGGGCGCACAGATACCGCGCATTTTGCGAAACTCGTTGTAGTACACGGCGGCCACGTTCGGGTCGTGGACCACGATCATGTTCTCATCGTTCCTGTTGTCCGCGGAGTAGCTCCAGTTGTTAGAGCCCAGCAGCACCTTGGGGTCCTGGGTCGTGTTGTGATCCACGACCATGAATTTGTGGTGCATGTAACCCCAGTCGTGAGCAACGTAACAGATGGGGACCCCGTTGGCCACCAGCCGGTTGTATTCATTGCCGGTGCACTGCAGGCAGAAGCTATCGACCACGCCTTCAACCCAGATACCCCGGTTGTGGGCGTCGATCAGGGCATCGCCGATGTCGTCGCTGGTGATCACGTACAGGGAAAAGCAGATGTTTTCCCGGGCGTTGTCCATGGCGGCCACGATGCGGTCTTCTGCGCAGGATGGCGGAGAGAAGTAGTACTCCACCTCGATGCCGCTGCAGTTTACCGTGTCCGCGGAGGGGGTGTTGCCGTACT
>CBDUWG010000305.1:0-3051 GCA_965370845.1 uncultured bacterium | reverse complement strand
GCATTTGCAACGATATTTGACAATTTTTTTTGTGCATATTTTTTTTTTGCAATAATCAAAAAAAGTACTTGACAAAAAAATCCATTTATGTTAGAATGGAAATACAGATATTTCCGGCCCAGCGTCAGATTTTTTGAGGTCGAATATCTCCATGGGTATGAGTTTTTATAGAGTGGCGAACGTGCTAAGAGGGGTGATGTGTCTTTAACGTTCGGCTATCATCTATCTATTCAACGTTCACAACAATAGTTGCTTTTTTAATTTTGAGGAGGTGATGTAATTCGAGAGACGATTTCAGACTCATAAGGAGTCTGCAGAGGTGGGGAAGAGGTGAGGTTTCGATCATCACATTGGAGGACAAGATGAGCAAGAAGTTGATGTTTGTTTTGCTGGTTGCCGTGGCTCTTATCGCCGCTGCCTCGGTTTTCGCCGATCAGGCGGTTGAGCGGAACATGCCACCGACAGCAAAGGCAAAGCCGGAGAACCTGAAAACGGACATTCACGCCGCCGGCAACATTTACTTTGGCAATCCGCACACAGATGTGCGGGGACCGCTGAGCGAGGGTTTCGAGGGCGGCGCCATTCCCGCCGACTGGACGGTGTACAATTTAGACGACAGCTATCAGTGGGAGGCTTACGATGCCAGTACGACCACCATCGGCGCTCACAGCGGAAGTTATGTGGCCAGGATCCACTACAACTCCACCGGGTGCGACGACTGGCTGATCACGCCGAAGCTCAGCGTTGTCGCTGAAGACACCCTGGTGTTCTGGGCGGCCTCGTACAGCTCCTCCTACCTGGAGGATTTCGAGGTTCGCGTGTCCACCACCGGCAACGACACCGCCAGTTTCAGCGACCCGGTCTACTCGGTGACCGGCCATGCCAACTCGTGGCTGGAGCACAAGATCCCTCTGGACGCCTATGATGGCAACGACGTTTACGTGGCCGTGCGGTGCATTTCGGTGGATGAGTTCTACCTCTATGTGGACGACTTCACCGGCCCGGAGATCTGGGTTCCGGCCGGACCGGCCATTGACTTCAACACCACCGATCTGGCCTTCGGCACCGTGCCCACCGGCACAAAAGACTCGAAGGATCTGGATCTGATCATCTACAGCGTTGGTGCATCAAATCTGACGGTATCGGGTGTAGTCTCCGACAACGGACACTTCACCCACGACTTCCCCGGCACGACGGTGATCCTTCCCGGTGATTCCCTGGTGGTGACGGTGACCTTCACGCCCACCGCCGATCCCGAGGAGACCGGCAATCTGACCATTACTCACGATGCCACCAAGGCCGAGAGCATCATCACCATGTCCGGCTCTGGGTTCTCCGGATTGCTGTCCGAGAGTTTCATGGGCACCTTTCCACCCACGGGCTGGACCACCTATCAGTTCGGCGATCCCGCCGGCTGGGCGCAGGGCACCCCGGGCTACGACGACGCCTACTGCGCCTGGCACGATGATTTCTCCGGGGGCACCTTCGACGACTGGCTGGTTTCGCCGGCCATCAACCTGCCCGCTAAAGCCACCTACGAGCTGGAGTTCATGCAGTACGTGGCCTATCCCACCTATCCGTCCGTCCACAGCGTGCAGATCTCCACGGCCAGCGGCGTGCCGCCCACCGACTTCGTGCAGCTCTATGTGGTTCCGCACGGTGACGGATACATCTGGGAGGCCATCGAGGACATCAGCCTGGCGGCCTATGCCGGAGAGACCATCTACCTGGCCTTCCGTTATGAGGGCGGCTACGATTCCGATTGGTCCGTGGACAACGTGGTGGTCCAGGAGTTCATCTACGTCAACGAGCCTCCGGTCATCACCCACGATCCCAAGGGTGACACCGACGACACCACCCCGACCATCACGGCCATCATCACCGACGTGGAGGGTCTGTATCGTACAGAAGTGTTCTACGAATCCGCCCCCAGCGTCTGGACTCCTGTGACCATGGGCCTCACCGGCGTGCTGGCCAACGAGTATTCCTGCGACATGCCCGATCTGGGCTATGGCACCGTGAATTACTACGTCGAGGCCGAGGACGCCTCCAAGGGTCTGGTCACCACCACGAGCATATACTCCTACGATGTCTGTCCTGTGGTGGGTCTGGAGATCGTCTACGACGACGGCACCGTGGAGAACGCCACCTGCTGGAACCCTGGGTATGAAGACAACAGATTCGCCGTGCGCTTCACCGCCCCGGCCTATCCCTGCACCCTGACCGCGGTGAAACTGGGCATCGCCGGCGATTGGCCCGATGCTCTTCACCAGCAGTTCCTCGTCGAGATCTACGACGACGACGGCATCGGCGGCCTGCCGGGCACCATGATCTACGGTCCCGACGTCACCGGCTCTATCGGCAATGTCATCGGCGGCGTTCCCGCTTATCCCGCCCTCGTTTGGGCATACGTGTGCATCGATCCGCCTGTGGTGATCGCCGACGGCGACTTCTACGTGGCCAAGGGTCAGACCACCTCGCATCCCGAATGCGAGGGGTTGGATCGGGACGACGACGGCACGCAGTACAGTCGCTCCTACCAGTATGATTCTTCTACCTCCACCTGGTCGGGGTACTATCCCGGCGAGCGGAACCTGATGATCCGTGCTATTGCCAAACAGGTGATGGCTTACGGTGCTATTGGAGGCACGGTCAACGAGGCCAAGGGTCCCATCGAGGAAGCCATCATCACCGCCGAGGGTACTGCTACCCTGTCCGACACCACCAATGCTGCCGGCGAGTACCTCATCGAGAATCTGCCCACCGGCCTGTATGATGTCACCGCCTCCGCCACGGGCTATTACTCCCAGACGGAGCAGGATGTCGTTGTGACCGATGGCGGCACCACAGTGGTGAACTTCTCTCTGGATGCTTTCGGTGGCGGCGATGTTCTGGTGGTGGATGCCGACGGTAGCTACTACCTGCCCGACGCCTTCGTCGACGCACAAGCTTACTTCACCGACGCCCTGACCGTCTGCGGCTACACCTACGACATCCACGAGAAGACGGAACAGCCCCAGGATGGTCCAGATTATGCCACCATGCAGAACT
>CBDUWG010000304.1:0-3051 GCA_965370845.1 uncultured bacterium | reverse complement strand
GAACCCTGGAATCCTTGAATCCTCGACCCCTTGGGTTGCAGCCTAAAGGTCAGAGGGTGTCGTGTTTCTGCGGCTATAGACCTCAACTGAGTGCTGCTGGCAAGTCGTACCGCAGAGGGGGTAGCGGAAGACCGCGAGGCTGGCGGCTGGCCGCAGCGGATGAGCAAGGACGGTATCGACGGCGTAGCCGCCGATAGCTCGCCGGTGGCGCGAAGCGCCACGCCGGCCAGGGCGGTGGGTTGCGACCCAAGGGAGCAACAGGTGGGGAGGTCGAGGGGGATACTTCCCCCTTCCAGCCCCACCCTACCAAACGCGGAATGCGGAACTCGGAGTTAAAATCTAAAATCAGAACAAAAGGGGAGTGAGGTTGAACTCCGAGCTCCGCGTTCCCAACTCTCTTAACTCGCTTAACTCTCAGAACTCTCAAAACTTTCTATCTCTTCCCACGGTAACTGATCACGACTTTCAAAAATGTCTGGCTTCATCTTTCAGTTTACGCTATATTTTGAGTGCGGCGGCACCAGCAACCACCGGTCAAGCAGGATGGGAGATAGATGCCTTCCGATAAACAAGAGATGGACCTGTTCCAGGAAGAGAAAACGGGCCAAAGCTCCGCCCCTCTGGCGGACCGGATGCGCCCGAGCACTCTACAGGAGTACATGGGTCAGGAACGCATCCTGGGACCCGGCACTGTTCTGCGCCGGGCCATCCAGACCGGAGATGTGGGTTCGGTGATCTTCTGGGGGCCGCCGGGAACTGGCAAGACCACTCTGGCACACATCGTAGCTCAGGCCACCGGCTCCTACTTCGTGTCCTTCAGCGCTGTACTGTCCGGAGTAAAGGAGATCCGGGCGGTGATGCAAAAGGCTCAGCTCCAGCGCGAGATATATAACCGACCCACTATTCTGTTCGTGGACGAGATCCACCGCTTCAACAAGGCCCAGCAGGATGCCTTTTTACCCCATGTGGAGAGCGGCCTCATCCATCTCATTGGGGCCACTACGGAAAACCCATCCTTCGAGGTCATCTCGCCGCTGCTCTCCCGCTGCCGGGTCTACACCCTGGATCCTTTGACCGAGGATGATTTGCTGACCATTCTGCGCCGGGCACTGAAGGACCGCCAGCGCGGGCTGGCCAGACAGCGGCCCCGGGTGGCCAAGGCAGCCCTGGAGTTCATCGCTGGCAGGGCCGGCGGCGACGCCAGGGTGGCTCTATCCGCCCTTGAGTTCGCCGTGATGACCACAAATCCGGGGAAGAGCGGCATTCGCTCGGTGAGCCTGAAGACGGCCGAGGAAGCCTTGCAGAAGAAAGCTCTGGTCTACGACAAGGCCGGCGATCAGCACTTCAATATCATCTCCGCTCTGCACAAGAGCCTTCGCGGCTCCGATCCAGACGCGGCCCTCTACTGGCTGGCCCGCATGTTGGATGCCGGGGAGGACCCCCTGTACATCGCTCGGCGGATGGTCCGCTTCGCCTCCGAGGACATCGGCAACGCCGATCCGCAGGCCCTGCAGCTGGCCCTGGCGGCCAAGGATGCCTACCACTTCCTGGGCTCTCCGGAGGGCGAGCTGGCCCTGGCCCAGGCGGCCGTCTATTTGGCCACGGCGCCGAAGAGCAACGCCGTGGATTCCGCCCTGGCCCGGGTCCGCCGGGATATCCAGCAGACCCAGGCCCTGCCCGTCCCTCTGCACATCCGCAACACTCCCACCCGGCTGATGAAAGACCTGGGTTACGGCAAAGGCTACAAGTACGCCCACAACTACGAGGACCGCTACGTGGCCCAGGAGTATCTTCCGGAAAAATTGCGCGGCCGGCGGTACTACTTTCCGTCCATGTTCGGCTTCGAAAAAGAGATACAAAAACGCATTCAGTGGTGGAGCAAGAAGAAACAGCAGGCGCAAAAGGATCCCGGCCAGCAGTTGGAAAAGGAGAAAAATGGTGAATCGTGATAAACTGACCGGTTATTTAGACGATTACCTCAAAATCTCGGAGATCAAAGACGTTTCCAATAACGGCCTCCAGGTGGAGGGCGCCGAAAAGGTGCACAAGGTGGCCTTTGCCGTGGACGCCTGCCTGGATGCTTTTGTAAAAGCACACGCGGCTGGGGCCCAGATGCTGGTGACCCATCACGGCCTTTTCTGGGGAGAACCGCTTATGCTGCGCGGTATTCACCGGCGGCGGGCGGCCTTCCTGCTGAAACATAACATCTCCCTCTACTCCGTTCACCTTCCCCTGGATGTGCATCCTGAAGTTGGCCACAATGTCCGCTTAGCCCGTCTTCTGGGCCTGGAGGTGACCGGCACCTTCGGCGAGTATCATGGAGTAATTCTCGGAGTTGTGGGCAAAACCAAAGAGCCGGTGACCCTGGATGAACTGGTGCAAACCCTGCAGGAAAAGCTGGCCGCCAATATGACCGTCCTTAACTACGGTCCCCGACAGATCGAACGGGTGGGCATAATCTCCGGCGGAGCGGCCTCCATGGTTGATCAGGCCGCTGATGCGGGCGTGGATCTGTTCCTCACCGGCGAACCCAGTCATTCCGCCTTCCACCAGATCGCCGAGCGGGGGCTTAACGTCGTGTACGGGGGACACTACGCCACGGAGACTTTGGGCCTGAAGGCTCTGTCCGCACACCTTGAGGAGAAGTTCGATCTGCAAACTCAGTTTCTGGACATCCCCACCGGTTTTTAATGGATTCCGCAGAGAATAATAATGGGACAGGACCGGAGACACTCCTGGTCACCTCCGGGATGACCTGCTGATACCCGCATCTGATCCCCTGCTGCACAACAACACCGTCTTTGCGGCCAGCTCTCCGCAACTGCCCGGGAGAAGCTGCCGGCCATCAAGGGATATGTTAAATCTGTAAATCTGTCTCTTTCGTAAACCAGGAGGTAAGCGGATGGAATGTCATATCGAGAAGAATCTGGCCAGATGCAACTGCACTTATGAGCCTTGCGACAAGAAGGGCAAGTGCTGCGAGTGCATTGCCTATCACTGGAAATCGGGGGAATTGCCGGCCTGCCTCTTTCCCCCGGAGGTGGAGAAAAC
>CBDUWG010000303.1:0-3053 GCA_965370845.1 uncultured bacterium | reverse complement strand
GGCGTTGAGGATAGCCCCTGGATACAGGTCCAGGCGGCGGGACTGGCCCGCAGTTACGGACAGGCCGAGGAGGCGGTCCGGCTCATATCCTCGCTTGTGCGCCGCCAGGTCATAGACAAAGACGGTATTCAGGCCTTCAAAGGCGTAGTTGCCGCTGAAATCGGCCGTGTCGGCAGCCGCCCACTTTCCCCCTGCGCTCAAGGTCACCACAGCGCCGGCCAGGAGCTCATCTCCGTCGCGGACATTGCCATAAACGGCCTGTTGTACAGGCTGTAGATGAAAGTCGGCCTGAATGGTCTGTCCCTTGAGCAGGGAGACCTGTTGGGCGGGACCGGCCCGTCCAACGGCGCTGGCCGCTATCTGGTAGCTGCCGGCCCACAGGCCATCGAACTGGTAACCTCCGCCGGCATCCACAGTGGTCATCTGCCCGCCGGGGTAACGTTTCACAGCGGCATTCTGCAGGGGTTGTCCAAGATGGTCCAGGATCTGTCCCTGGATGGCCGCCGTGTGAGCACCAACCGGCAGGTCTGCTGCGGATACGTTCTCCCGGTCGATCTGGATGGCAATCTGGCCGTTTTCATACAGATAGAAGGGCAATTTAGTGCCCAGCTGATAGGTTTGTTCCGGAAACAGGCCGCAAATGCAATACCGGCCCTGGGAGTCGGTGGTGTCGCTTGATGTCAGATCGGAGCACCAGGCCGCCACCGGGGCGTCCATCACCGGGTCGCCGTCCTGATCCACCACCCTGCCCTGGATGATCAGGCTGTTCTGGCTCATGGTGAAGTTGACCCCACTGCGCTGTTCATGATACTCCAGGTTGAGCACCTCTCGCTGAGCGGGAAGGGCAGAGCAACCCAGTTTTTGGACGGAAACGAGGTAGTCCCCGGCACGAAGATAGCGTACCTGATAGGATCCGTCCGGCTGGGAGAAACCCGTCATCTGGACGCCGTTGCTCTGGCCGACCACGGTGATAGTGACCCCCTCCAGGCCCACATTTCCCTCGATGATCCCCTGGGCAACCTGCACCACCAGGTCTACATCTGTAAGGTCTGCGTCGAGTACCTGCGCTGACCGGGAGGCGTTCTGATAGCCCTGTTGGTAGAGATTTGTCTCCACCGTGTAGAGACAGTGAGCAGAGAGCCCGGAGATGATGTAGTGGCCCGAGTCGTTCGACTCGGCGACACGTTCCAGCGATCCTCCGCCGGCTTTTACATCCACGTTCTTCAGGGGAAAACCCTGCTGGTCGGTTACCTGTCCGGAAATAGTCCGGCTGTTTGGGATGAGCAGAAAATCAACGGCAACGGAGTCATCATCCGCTACTACCACTGTGGTCTCGGCAGGCGAGGATGTTCGTTCCGCAGCGGAGATGCGAACGATATAGGTGTCAGGAGCCAGTTTGCTCAGCCGATAGCGCCCATCGGAGCCGGTGGTATCAGCGGCGAAATTGCCGGCATCTCCAGCCGCCGTGGCCACAACGCCTCCCACAGCAAGGCTGTTCTCGATCACCCGGCCGGCGATGACACCCCTGTTGGTACGCAGGTAGAGCACGGAGCTTTGTGTTTCGCCGGCTGCCAGGCAGACGGTATCCGCGGAAGTGCTGGTGTATCCCTTTTTGAAGGCCTGCACCAAACAAATCCCCTCAGGCAACCCGGAGAGGGCAAAAGCCCCATTGGCATCGCTGCTGGTCTGGGCCACTATCTCAGAGGGCGTAATGATAGTCACAGAGGCTCCGGATACTGCCAGTGTCTCTGCATACACGTGGCCCTGGATGTCCGCGGAAAGCGGGTGCAGACGAAAATCGACGGTGGTGAGTTCTCCTCCAACCAGGATTTTGCCGCTAAGATTTTGAGATGTGTATCCGGTATGCCGAACTGCGATTTGATAGAGACCGGCGGTAAGATTTCCGATGGAGAAACAGCCCAGGTTGTCGGTGTGAGCGGATCCTCCACGGCCAGAGCTGATCTCCTCGGCTGTTAGCAGAGTTCCCGTCAGCGGTGCCGCGGAGGCGGCATCCCGCACTGTTCCCGTAAGAGTGGCCAGATTGTCTTCCAGCAGCAGACACAGACCTTCGATGGTGGCTCCCAGAGGGACGTTGACCACGGAGGCCTGACCCGAGCAGCCGGGCTTGAGCACTTCTATCGTGTAAGTGCCAGCTTTTAAGGGCAGTTGAAAGCTACCATCGCCCGCAGAATAGGTCTCAAAAATGCGGCTTCCATTATAAGCCTTCACCAGAGCAGCTTGCACAGGATAGTCTCCCGGAAGTACGACCCTGCCTTTCACCTTGCCATCACAGGGCTCCAGCGCCAGATATATTTCCCTGGTTGTCCCCGCAGGGGCACTGGACACCGTATCCGATCCGCAGATGTATCCGTCCCTGGAGCCGGTGATAGCATATCCCTCGCCGCCGGCGACCATCAGGATAAAACGACCATCTGGATCGGTAATGGTGCCGTATGATAGCCGCGGAGACAGGATACCATCCAGCTGGATGATAGTTTGCTTCAGGGGATGGGAGCCGTCGGAGACGACCCCGCAGATCCGGGCAAGGTTTTCACGCATGTAGAAATTTTCCATAAAGGACCTCTGCCCGGCTCTGGCCACAGCAGTCATGGATGACAGGTCAGAAAGAAGGCCGGCCTTGTGCACAGAGATGACGTATGACTCGGGCATCACCGAGAAGGAGTACTTGCCGTCCTGGCCGGTGAAGATTGTCTCTGCCTCACTCTCCTGGCTCTCGGCGCACACGGCTGCTTGGCACACCGGCTGCCCGTTGCTGAAGACGAAACCCTCAAGAATCCCGGCGTTGCCGGTCAGGGTAAGGTCGATGCCGGAGAGGTTTTGGCCCGGGGAAACGGGCAGTCGCGTTGTTTTTGCGCAGATGTATCCGGATTTGCGAAATGTGATGTCGTGACTGCCGGAAAACACCGCCAGCCGGTAACTTCCGTCGGGGGCCGTGATGGCGCTGGTCCTTCCATCGGTCACCAGCACATCACCAAGGCCGCTGGCGCCATCGGCAGTCACTCGGCCGGAGATACTGGCATCAGCCAGCAATG
>CBDUWG010000302.1:0-3054 GCA_965370845.1 uncultured bacterium | reverse complement strand
TTGGCGCTCATATTCTGTTGCAGAAGAAACAGACGAAGGGTGAAGATTCCGGTGAGTGTAGCGAGAGCTGCCACGCATATTATCTGGACAAAGAGGATCTGCCTTCGCTTTTTGTGAACCCTGTGTCTTTGCTCCAGAATCTGGCGATGAACGTTGATCTCAAACACTTTTTCTCCCCACTTTCCTGAGGGCCAGGCCAACTGCCAGGGTTAACTGCGGGGCCACGGCTGAAATCTCCTCTTGGCTTCCATTAATCTGAATTCCCTTTAGCGGGTCGAGTTCCTCTACAGGCACTTCTAATTTAGAATGAAGATGCCGGGCGAGATTTACCAGACGGGAGCCCCCCCCCGCCAGATACAGCTTGTGGAATCCTCCCTCACCCATTCGGTTCTCGTAATATGTGAGCGAACGGCGAATTCCGAAGACCAGCTGATTCAGAGGATCCTTGAGGATATCCAAAAGCTGGCTCGGATCGCCTTCCCGCTTGATCCGCTCCGCCTCTTCATAGGTAACATCCAATTGTTCCTGAACTTCAGCGGTCATCTGATGGCCGGAGGTGGAGATCTCTCGCGTAAAAAATGGCCCGCCCGGACAGAATACATTCAAAACGGTGTTCCTGGCTCCCAGGTCCAGCAGCACCACAGCCCTGTCCTTCATCAAATCCTGTGAAGCCTGCAGAGCATTCATCATCGCCAGCGGGCTCAGGTCGATGATCGGCGGATCGATCCCAATTTTGCCAAGCAGCTCAAGATGCTCCGCCAAATGGGCCCTGGTCACGGCCGCCAGCAGAACGGTCATCCTCCCGGACGCCTCGTCCCTGCTGAGCACCTGGTAGTCCAAAACCGCCTCCTCGAGCCCAAAAGGAAGGTGCTTGTTGGCCTCCCACTTGATGGAGGATGCCAGCTCTTCATCCGTCAGCAGAGGAAAATCCACCTGTTTGATGGCCGTCCCGGAACCATTCACCGAGGTGACCACCTCATTCCCCCGGCCAGGTTTAAGACCGGCCTGGTGGAAAACTGCCTTGGTGGCCTCGATAATCCTCTCCTGATCGACCCCGTCGGGAACAAAGTACTCCTTCTCCTCACTGGAGAGAAGCTGGTAACCCTTTTCGCCATGTGATAAGTGCACCAGTTTCACACTGTATGACCCGATATCCAATCCCACAACGGACTTGGTTCTGTGCGTGAGCATTTTCATCCCTCTCCCCCCGGAGGTAACTCTGCCCAATTCTTTTGCTTCAGAGACAGAGGAATGCTCCCGGGGTCTGTCTGGAAAACTCCTATACCACCATTCATGAGCAGAGTCTCTATGCTTTGACTGATCTCCCAACCCTGTTTCAGCGGCCATCCCTCGAAGGGATCATAGCCCCTCATGTCCACATTATTGGCCAGGACAAATCCGTTGAGCTGCCCCCCACCACCCGCCCAACTGCTATAACCCTTGGTAATAAAGTCATTACCGGCAAAGACAACGCCGTTGAGCTCATTGGAAAACCCGGCCCCTTTCATGATCACATCGTTTAAGGCGATGAGCACCAGCCGGTCGTCTGTATCGTTTTGTCCCGAGTTCACCGTGATGTCCCCGGTGGCGATGATGGTCACGTCCACCGCTTTATTCCGCCACCTATCCACGTTATGATTGATGACCACATCGCCATCGACAAAGATAATCTGGTCATCTCCGACGGTGTGCCAATTCATACCCTGTTTTCCAAAAACCTTATCCGTGGTATACACTGTGTCTGCCATGCCCTGAAAATTTCCCCTGAAGGAGGGAAGGTCATCGAAGTAATCGGGCAGAGAGATACCAGACTGGCTGGCCTCGTCGTACTTGTTTTCATCCGGCCCATTGAGATTATTGCCGTATTTGAGCCCTCCCTCGATGTACACGTCATTAAACCGGTCAAAAAAATCTCTCCAGCTCCCGTCGTTGGCGCTTCCGTGAAAGGTTACGTCGTTTTCAGCCCCAACAGCGTACTCGAGCCCCGGGGTGAGCACAACCTGAAGCTCTCGCTCCCGCCCCCGCTCAAGGCCCCGCGAGATCACCCTCACGTCGTGAGCAAAATCTATCAGATCATCGCCCTGGCGAACGACCTGGCCGTTGGCGTCGATCTCCACCGCCTTGACCCTCATGCCCGTGCTATCAACCATGGCCTTGGACTTGGACCAGGTGTTGTTCAATACCCAACGAGCCCTTTCCACCCCAGACTCGGCATAACAGAATGCCTGAGCTGCCTCTCTGCGCCGTTCAAAAAGGCCCGCCTCATAGCCGCCCAGGGAGAAAAATGCCAGCCCGGAGATGATGAAAACGGCTGAGAAAATAACGACGGCCACCAGGGCTGATCCGCTCTGTCCCTTTATGTTCGATTTTGAATGTGTCAGAAAATCCATGATGGATGCATCTCCCCCTGCCGCTTAATTTCTCAGGGAGGCGGCTGTGGAAAAGTACGCTTTTTCCTGTTGATTGGAATCGGTCAACACCAGGGTGACAAACACCGTTCTGTTTGAAAGGGTAAACTGAAGGCTGTCCACCAGGCTGGAGACCACCTTTGCTCCGGAGTTGTCTCTGAGGGTACTATCGCCGGCCTGCCTATAGTACCCAGCGATGGTGGCGCCGGAAGCATCCTTTATCACCAACTGCGTTGATGGATTTATCTGCACGCTGCTGCCCATGCGCACAGATGTGGCCATTTCCAACAGGGCATAAGAACCATCCCTTTGCAGATTAAGCAAAGAGCCACCGCGATCCCACGAGTCGTCAACGAGCATATAAAAGCTGGCCAGGGCGAAGAAAAGGACCGCCATCAGGGAGGTGGCCACCATTAATTCTATGAGGGTAAAACCCCTCGATCGGTCAGGTAATTTCATATCGATCTCTGGCAAAACTTCCTTCTTCCCTTAAGGGCTATCCGGCTTTAGGGATAAAAACGCCCGCTGAGCGAGACGGTATCCTCGTGGGTCTGCTCCCACAACCAGGCTACCCTCACCATGACCGTCTTGTAGTCCTGATCAGAGGCGGAAATACCATTGGCGGGGTCATCCTGCCAGGTCACAG